>JADLDF010000181.1 GCA_020846815.1 Gammaproteobacteria bacterium
GTGAGGTTCGGCGAGGCGGTCTCGCTGGTCGAATGCAGGAACACCTCGGCGCCGCGGATCGCGTGGCAGCGCGCGATCTCGGGATAGAGGATCTCCTCGGAGGCGATCGCCGCGAGCTTGCCGACCGGCGTATCGGCGACCGGGAACACGGCCTCGAGGCCGTAGACGTCGAGATACTTGTCCCAGACGTCGTGCGGCGTCGGCGCGAAGATCGAGATCAGGCGCCGGTAGGTCAGCACCCTGCGGCCCGCGGGATCGAACACCCAGCAGGCCTGGAAATACAGACCCGGGAAGTGCCGGTCGGTCTCGTAGCCGTTGCCCGCGAGGTAGACGCCGTGCTTCTGCGCGACGGCCGCGAGCGCGTCGTATTCCGGACCGTCCGGCGCCAGCGCGCCCTTCTCGGCCCACTCCGAAATGGTTTCGCCCCAGGGCGGGCCGCTCAGGATGTACTCGGGCAGCACGACCAGCTTGAGGTCGGCACCGATCCAGCGCTTGGCGCCCTGGACCGCGTGGCTGATGCGTTCGATCGAGGCCATCATCCGCGGCGCCGAGGTGGCACGGTTGGCATCGCGGTGGACGCCGTCGCAGTCGATCTGCAGCGCGAGGGCGACGTAACGGTCGAGCTTGGTGGGTGCGTTCATGAAACCTCCGGTCTGGCTATAGTAACCGCTGGAGGCACTTCGACGCCCACCCTGCACGAGCCTACCATCCCATGGATCGCCGCCGCTTCCTGCGCCGCTCTCTGACGGCTTCCGCCGCGCTGCCGTGGACGGTGGGCGTCGGCGCGCTGACACTCGGCGGCTGTGCCCGCGAGATCACCGGTCCGCGCCGCAGGCTCGTCTACGTCGGCGGATTCTCGCTGGCGAAGTCCGTCGACGAGCAGCTCTGGCTCGAGTTCGAGCAGCGGGTCGAGCGACATCTGCCCGACCACGACCTGCGGCTGCTGATCCGCGGCGAGACGGGTCCCGAGGAGCAGATGTTCGGCAGCCTGCGCCGCGATCGCATCCAGCTCGCCGGCGGCTCGTTCGCGGGCGTCGCGATGCTGGTGCCCGAGATCGCGCTGCTCTCGGCGCCTTTCCTGTTCGACTCCGAGGACGAAGTCGATTTCGTCATGGACCGCTACATGCTCGGCGCGTTCCGCGAGCTGTTCGCCGCGATCGGCCTGCGGCTGCTGCACTGGACCGAGATCGGCTGGGTCAATCTCTACGGCAGGCAGCCGCTGCGGCGGCCGGAAGCCGCCCGCGGCCGGCGCGTACGCGCATCCTCGTCGATCGCCTCGCAGGCCTTCGTCCGCGAGATCGGCGCGGACACGATCACCATGCCGTTCTCCGAAGTGCTGCCGAGCCTGCAGACCGGGCTGATCGACGCCGGCGTGACCAGCGTGACCATGTACGCGCTCTCGGGCATCCCGCAGCAGGCGCCGCACTACGTGCTGACGCGCCACACCTACGACATGGGCGTGCTGGTCGCGAGCACGAAGTGGTTCGATGCGCTGTCCGCAAGGGAGCGCGAGGTGTATTCGATCGGCCTGGGCGGCGCCGACGCCGCGCGCCGCACGGCCCGCGACGCCGTCGCGGCACTGATGCGCGAGCTGCCCGCGAACGGCGTGCAGATCCACGAGCCCTCGCCCGCCGAGCGTGCCGCCTGGCGCGAGGCGGCCTGGCCCTCGCACCGCAAGCTGATCCGCCAGATCGGCGGCCAGGCGCAGCAGATCTACGACACCCTGCTCGAGGGCCGCGAAGCCTTCCGCCGCAGCCGCGCCGCGCCCGCACCGGCGTCCGGGCTCGCGCCGACACATGGCCAGCGAGGGCTTCAACCACAGCGGCACGGTGCATAATTTGCTGTTCGACGATCCCTTGACGCGCGACAAGACCTGGATCGCCGGACTGCCGCCGTACTGGAGCTGCGACACCGTCGAACGCCATCCGGTCTGCGAGGAGGAATTCGCACTCGCCGGCGACGTCCACATGCCCAACGGCGTGATGTACGAAGGCGCCTACTTCTGGCGCCCGGCCGAAGTCGCGCACGGACCTTTCGGCACGCTCGGCGGCACGATCCATCTCTGCCGCGGCAAGGGCGGCCTCTATGCCACGCGCTTCGAGCCGGCGAACCGGCCTTTCCGCTGGGACCTCGCCTACGAGCCGATCCTCCCGCCCGATTACCGGCGCCACCTGCGCCCCGCATCCCTGGGCACGCGGCCCTGAGCGCGCCTCTATACTCGGGCCCCATGGAACCGACGCTGCTGTGGATTTTCGCGATCGCGCTGATCGTCATCGGCATCGCCGGCACCGTGCTGCCGGGCGTGCCGGGCGTCATGGCCGTGTTCGGCGGCATGCTGCTCGCCGCCTGGATCGACGACTTCAGCCGCGTCGGCTGGGTCACGCTGGTGATCCTCGGCGTGCTGACCGCGCTGGCGTTCGCGGCCGACATCATCGGCAGCCTGCTCGGCGCGAAGCGCGTCGGGGCGAGCCGGCTGGCACTGCTCGGCGCCGCGGTCGGCACGCTCGCGGCGTTTCCTTTCGGTTTCTTCGGGCTGCTGCTCGGACCTTTCCTCGGCGCAGTGGGGGGCGAGCTCGTGAGCCGGCAGCGGCTCGATACGGCGGCACGGGTGGGGCTCGGCACCTGGATCGGCCTGGCGGTCGGCAGTCTCGCCAAGATTGCGTTGCTGTTCGCGATGCTCGGTGTCTTCCTGTCCAGCTATCTGCTCGACTGAGTCGCGCGCCGGTTTCAATAGTGATACCGCGGAGCCCGACCTGCGGCTCCTGGCGATGCTTGCAGGCCCCCATTTTTGTTAGAAGACCCAGCGCGGGTCACCACCGCGCGAACAGGAGACTCAAGGTGCCGAGGCTACAGGGAAATCTTCTGGGTCAGACGCCGGACGGCGTACAGGTCCTGCGCCGCGGCCTGCAGGTCCTGCAGGTGGTCAACGCCCAGCCGGGCCTCTGTACCGCGCAGATCGCCGCCGCCTGCGGTCTGGCGCGAACGACGACCCAGCGCATCCTGAACACCCTGCACAACGACGGCTTCCTGCGCCGCGACCCCTCCACCCGCACCTACGTGCCCTCGTATCGCGTGCTGTCGCTGTCGGGCGGCTTCGACCGCACGGCCCTCGTCACCGAGCGCGCCGCGGACGCGCTGCAGCAACGCGCCGCGAAGATCGTCTGGCCGATGCACTTCACGACCCGCGACGGCCGCACGATGGTGGTACGCGCCTCGACCGACCAGTCGAGCCCGCTCGCGGTCCACAAGGTGCTGCCGGGCCTGCGCATCCCGCTGCTGCAGTGCTCGGCGGGCCTCGCCTGGCTCGCCGCGCAGCCGCAGTCGGCGCGCGCGCCGGTGCTCGAGGAAGCGCTGCGCGATCCCGGCGAGGTCAGCTGGGACCGGCCGCGTCTCGA
>JADLDF010000182.1 GCA_020846815.1 Gammaproteobacteria bacterium
ACGCACGCTGCTCGATGCGCTGGTGCACGCGCCGCTGGTGCTGCCGCCGGTCGTCGTCGGCTACGTGCTGCTGCTGACCTTCGGCATCCAGGGCCCGGTGGGCCGCTGGCTCGAGGCGAGCTTCGGCACGCGGCTGGTGTTCACTTCCGCCGGCGCTTCGCTCGCGGCCGGCGTCATGGCGTTTCCGATCATGGTGCGCACGGTACGGCTGTCGATCGAGGCCATCGATCCGGGCCTCGAGCTCGCCGCGCGCTCGCTCGGCGCCGGGCGTCTCGACCGGTTCTGCTCGGTGACGCTGCCGCTGGCGCTGCCCGGCGTGATCGCCGCAGGCATAGTCGGCTTCGCCGCCTGCCTCGGCGAATTCGGCGCCGTGATCACCTTCGCGGCCAGCGTGCCGGGCGAGACGCAGACACTGCCGCTGGCGATCTACGGCGCGCTGCAGACGCCGGGCGGCGAAGCCGTGGCGCTGCGGCTCGCGCTGCTGTCGCTGGCGATCGCGCTCGGCGCGCTGCTGCTCGCCGACTGGCTGGGACGCCGCGCGCGGCGCTGGAGCGCGCGGCCATGATCGAATTCGACGCCGGCGTCGCGCGCGACGCATTCCGCGTCGACGCGCGCTTCGCCGCGCCGGCCGCGGCCACGACGGCGCTGTTCGGCGCCTCCGGGGCGGGCAAATCCACGCTGCTCGCGCTGCTCGCGGGTGCGCTGCGGCCCGACCGCGGCAGCATCCGCATCGACGGCGAAGTCGTGGCCGACGCCGCGACCGGCCGCCACCTGCCGCTCGAGAAGCGGCGCATCGCCTGGGTGTTCCAGGACGGCCGGCTGTTCCCGCACCTCACGGTCGCACGGAATCTCGATTACGGTCTCGCGCGGCTGCCGCGCGGCGCCGCGCGGCGCTTCGCACGCGAACGCGTGATCGAGGTACTCGACGTCGGCGCGCTGCTCGGACGCTGGCCGCGGGATCTGTCGGGCGGCGAGCGCCAGCGCGTCGCGATCGGTCGCGCGCTGCTCGCCCAGCCGCGGCTGCTGCTGCTCGACGAGCCGCTGGCCTCGCTCGATGCGCCGCGCCGCCTCGAGATCCTCGGCTTCCTCGAGCGCGCGCGCGGCGAATTCCCGCTGTCGATGGTCTACGTCACGCACTCGCTGGCCGAGGTGCTGCGCATCGCCGATCGCATGGTGCTGCTCGAGCGCGGCCGGGTCGTCGGCGAAGGCCCGCCGGCCGAGCTCGCCGGACGGCTGGACACGCCGCTGCTCGCCGCGCGCGCCGACGCCGGCGCGCTGCTGCAGACGCGGCTCGCCGGACATGAGCCCGACGGCTCGGCATCCTGGCTCGAGTTCGGCGAAGGCCGGCTGCTCGCGCCGCGGCTCGCTGCCGCGGCCGGCACGCCGGTGCGCGCTTACGTGCTCGCGAGCGAGGTCATGCTCGCCACCGAGCGTCCGCACGGGCTCTCGGTCCGCAACGTGCTACCCGCGACCGTGCGCCGGGTCGCCGCGAGGCCCGATGCGACCGAGCTCGTCGAGCTCGACTGCTGCGGCCAGCGGCTGCTCGCCGCGGTCAGTCGCGGCGCCGTGCTCGAGCTGCGCCTCGAAGCGGGCCGCGAGGTGTTCGCCTTGGTGAAGACCGTGGCGATCGATGCGCCGGCGGGCGGCCGCATGCTGCTGGAGCACTGATGCGGCTCGCGGCGTAGGTCAGCGCCGCCCCCTTGGAGACCAGCCAGGTCATCGTGAATCGCCAGGGGTTGGCAAACGACCTGCCTTGCCCCGGGGTTCCTTGCTGCATGGCGTCGCGCGCGATTCGCGGCTCTAAGGCTCGGGGCTGCGCACGGGCTGTGGCTGCGCCGTCGTGAACACATCCGTGAAACAGGCGTCCTCGCTGAGCCCCTGCGCAAGGAAGGCCGGCACCGCACTCGACACCATCTGCACGGAGCCGCAGACGTAGACCTCGTGGCCCTTCAGGTCCGGGAAGTCCTCGAGTATGGCCGTATCCACGTGGCCGGTGCGCCCCTTCCACTCGGCCGAGGTTTCCCGCGAGAGCACCGGAATGAAAGTGAAGTTGTCGTGTTCGCGCTGCCAGCGCTCGCATTCCTGCTCCATGTAGAGGTCGCTGCGGTGACGCACGCCCCAATAGAGCCGCATCGGCCGCCGGATGCCGCGGTGGAAGGCATCCTCGACGATGCTCTTGAGGGGCGCGAACCCGGTGGACGTGGCGACGAGCAGGATCGGCCTCTCGCCCGGGTGCAGCGTGAAGCGGCCGAAAGGGCCTTCGATCCGCAGGGTGTCGCCGACCTTCAGGGAGGTGAATACGCGCGGCGAGAACGCCCCGCCCGGAACGAGCTTGATGTGCAGCTCGATCAGTGCGTTGTCGTGCGGTGCGTTGGCGAACGAATAGGCGCGCGCCTGCCCGTCCTCGAGCAGGATGTTGATGTACTGGCCGGCGCCGAACTCGATGCGCTCGCCGCCCGGCAGCGACAGCATGATCAGCATGACGTCGTCACTGAGCAGGCGCATGCTCTCGACGCGCGCCTCGCGCTGCAGGATGGGCGCCACGCCGCCCGGATCGATGGACTCCACGTCCACTTCGATCGCGACGTCGTTGAGCGCCGTCGCACAGCACATCAGCGTCTTGCCTTGCGCCCGCATGGCATCGGTCAATGCCGCGGGCTGATACATGCCGTGGTCGACCTCGCCCTGCAGCACGCTGCAGACGCAGACCTGGCAACCGCCGTTGCGGCATTCGTAGGGCAGCGCGAGACCGGCCCGCAATCCGGCTTCGAGCAGCGTCTCGCCCGGCATCGCGGTGATCCGCCGCGGTCCGGGATGCACCTCAATGTGCATCTCCTGTCGCCTGGCGCCGCGGCGCAGGCGCAGCCATGGCAGCAGGGTGAGCAGCACGGAGATGCCGAT
The DNA here is from genome assembly GCA_020846815.1 of Gammaproteobacteria bacterium. Next base: position 2,902 of record JADLDF010000182.1, read on the forward strand.
GGCCAGCGCCCAGGTCTCGCCCAGCGGCATCGAATAGATCAGGGGGAAGAACCCGAGATAGAACCAGTCCAGCGCGACCTCGCTCACCGCCGTGGCGAGATCCGCAGGCCCGCCCTGGCTCAGCACGGGCTGCCACAGTGACATCAGCACCAGCATCGCCGTCAGCCCGATCGCGATCGGCCGTGGCGGCTGGGTGTTGGCCTTGGGCACCCGCTGGATGTGCACCCACATCAGCAGCAGCGTCAGCAACGGCGCGCCGATGTGCATGAAGACGAGCAGGGAGAAGAAGCGATCGTCGACGCTCTCGGGGTAGATCACGTTGCGGATCAGGCTGCCGCCGAAGCCGGGCAGCCAGTCGAGCCACTCGAAGCTCGCGACGGTCACGAACTGGGCCAGCCGGTCCCACGGCAGCATGTAGCCGCCGATGCCGCTGACATAGACGAACCAGATCAGGGCGACGCCCGTGACCCACGCGAACCAGCGGAAGTCGCGCAGACGGTCGAAGGCGAAGCAGCGCAGCATGTGCACGAACATCAGCACCACCATGCCGTCGGAGGCATAGCGGTGCGCGCTGCGCATGATGCCGCCGGCGAAGCGCTGGCCGTGGGTCAGCGCCTCGACCGAGGCATAGGCGCCATTGACTGCGGTATCGAAGAATATGAACAGGTACAGGCCCGTGGCCGCCACGATCCAGAAGAGATAGAAGAGGATGGCGCCGAGGTAATAGAGCGGATTGAGGCGATCACCGAAGGCCCGGTTGAAGACCGCTTCTGCATACATGAACAGCCAGCGGATGAATCTCTGCAGTCCCCGGATCATTCGATCGCTCTCGACGCGCCGTCACCTCGCATCGAGCGTGCCACGACGACCACGAACAGCAGCCCGCCGATGATGGCGATCAGGCCGCCGAGCCCCATGAGGCCCATGCCGATGACTTCAGGTGTGCTGCGCAGCACCTGCTCGGCACCGGCCACCTTGCGCTGCACACCATAGCCGCCCGACCAGACGAGACCGATGATGTGCAGCAGCTGACCCGAGCCGTAGAACACCGGCTGCCAGAAGGCGAGACGACCGTCCGGCGCCCGATAGCCCAGGCGCGGCAGCAGCAGGTAGACGAGGCCCATCAGCGCCAGCGTCACGCCGACGATGCAGCCGTGGTAGTGCGCCGGGATGCGCACGTTGTTGCCGCTGATCAGCGCTCCGATGACTCCGCCGGCGCCGAACAGCACGATGGAGGCCACCAGCGCCGCGCGCAGCGGCGGCGCAGCAGCATCCCGTGGTACACGGGTACTCAGCAGGCCGGCCACGACCGCGAGCGCGACCGGCACGATGGCGACGCCGCCGCCCAGCCGCATCGCCCAGGTATTGATGAGCCGGAATTCGACCGAGGTGACGCTGGCCGCGAGATAAGCGAGCGGAGTGGCGAATACGCTGACCAGCGCCAGCGCGAACAGCACCACGATCAGCCGCGGGCTGAGAGAGACGCGGACGCCCGTCGCGCGCGCGAGCCACAACCATCCGACCAGCATCAGGATCGTCCAGACGAACTGCAATGCGTGGCCGCCGCCCCAGAACAGGATCTCGAAGTAGGTCGTGGTATCGAGCGAGCGCGGCACGAGCAGCAGCGATGCGCCGAAGGACAGCACGGCGACGGCGGCCGCCACCACGCTGGTATTGACGCCGAAGCGCAATGCTCCCTCCTCGGCGAGGCCAGGGCCCGTCGGCCGCGTGGCAATGAGGCCGCGCAGCACCAGCGCGGCGCTGCCCACTCCGAACACCGCGAGACCTGCCAGGAACATCGGGCCGTCGACGACCGGGATGTAATTCGCCATGACGGGCGTGGCGTGGCCGGTGAACGGGGCCACCGACATCAAGGCGGTCCCCGCTGCACAAAGGCCGAGCGCGAGCCACGCCAGTCCCGGCGCTCGTTCCGAGCCGCTGATCGTCCAGAGCAGGCCCGCCAGGGAGGCCAGCCAGACCAGCACCGAAAGATCGACGTGCACGATCAGCGCGACGCGGAAGAAATCCGCGACGGGCAGCCATTGATTCAATTGCGGCGTGCGGGACAGCACCAGCAGGACCGCGAACACGCCCGAACCGGCGAGCGCGAGCAGACCGAGCCACAGCCAGCCCCGGGCGAGACGAGCGAGACCAGGCTGCACGACGAGATGTGCCGAAGCCGGATCGACGCCGACGACCGGGTCGGGAACGGAGACCAGGACGCGGCTCATCGGATGGTGATCGCGCCGCGCGCGGCCTCGAAGTCGATGACCAGGATCTGCGCCGGCCGCAGGTCCACGGAGGTCGCGGCGCGGAAGTTGAAGTCCTCGATGCCGGCCCGGTCACGCAGCCGCACGGCGATGTCGTGGGGACCGGTGGTCGTCACCAGCCGGTGATACAGCGTCGCACGGCCGTCGCGCGCGAGCCCCGAAGGCAGCGCCTCCTGCCGCAGCACCCGTCGTCCGTCCACGTCGACCTCGGCCACGAGCGGCGCACGCTCCCGCGGACAGTCCATCGGCACCCGCATGTTGGGCGGCAGTTTCGCCAGCTCTTCCGGCGTCCGCTGGGTGCATGCCTGTACCCGCTGGGGCTCGTGGACGACGCTCAGCTTGATCAGCGCCTGATCGGGCCCGAGCTGGCGGTACGCCGGCCAGTTGGCAAACACGACGAGGACCGCGGCCAGCGCGGCATAGAGCACGACCTGCCCGATCACGGACGTGGCGTCCAGTTTGTGGTGTTGTGGGGTCATGAGCGGAGGCTCAGCGCGGCACGACGCCGCAGAACCCGTGCGCTGCGCCGTTCTCTGATCGCGAACCACAGCATGGCCACGATGAACGTCAGACCGCCGGCGATCTCGATGTAGAGCGCGTAGCTCACGCGATACTTGCCGGTGGTCGAATCGTAGACCGAGCACAGGATCCGCACTCGATCGAGCAGATCGGCGATTCCGGAAGAGTCCTGCAGCATGCGGCCGGCGATCAGGCGCCTGAGCGGCTCGCCGAGGGACTCTGCGGAAAATGCATCCCCGAGCACCTGTTGCCTGATGCGCCCCTCGGCATCGAGGATGCTCACCTGCAGCGTGTGATCGAAGCCGCTCGACGTCGCAACGTAGCTGAACCCGAAATCACGGGCCAGCGCCTCGACGTCCTCGCTGCGCGGGCTCACGAACTCCCAGTTCGCGTCCCTGATGCGCCGCTGTGCGGCATAGCTGCGCAGCGCCGCCGGCGTGTCGGTCGGCTGATCGAAGCCGATGCTGAGCACCTGGAACTGGTCGCTGCCGAAGCGGTCGCGCATGGCGTCCACGGCATTGCGCAGCACCACGGTGCTGCTCGGACAGACCTCGAAGCAGCCGGTGTAGATGAAGTTCACCAGCAGCGGCTTGCCGCGGTAGTCCGACAGCCGCACTTCGCGATCGCGCCGGTCGCGCATCGGGAAGTCTCCCGGAACCCGGCCGACGGCGGAGCGGCTGGCCGCCAGCGCCGCCTCCCGGTCGAGACCCTTGCGATCGTAAGCCGATCCGGAATCGGCCTCGGCGCGCAGCACTGCCGGCAGCAGCAGCGCGATGACCATGATCAGCGCGCCGGTTTGCGGTCTTCCTCCGGTGCGGATCAGCTCAAGCCCCATACGGTCGACAGGTACTTCCAGTTCACGAAGTAGTACAGGACGAATGCAACCAGGAAGACCATCGCCAACGCAAACGTGCCCGGGGCCGCGAAGCCCTGAGAGCCGTAGCCCTGCGCGACCGCTGCGGGCGCCATGAGGGGCGTCGGCTCGCGGGCGACGCTCGCGGCGCCGCCTTCGACCCGCTTGCCCCAGAGCAGCGAGCCGACCGTCACGTAGACGTAGATGGCTCCACCCACGATCGCGGCAACCCCGGAAATGCCGACCAGACCCATCATCAGATAGGCGGCACCGGGCCATTCATAGGCCATCGGCATGCCCGCGAAGGCCATGTCCCAATGCCGTCGCGACACACCCAGCGTGCCCGCGCCCATCATGACGAGGCAGAAGAAGTACATCGAGAACCCGAACAGATAGGGTTGCAGCCGCGCCAGCCCGGGGTTGATCACCTCGCGCTTGAACAGCGTCGGGATCAGGTAATAGGTCAGCGCCATGAACGTGAGCGTCGTACCCACGACCACCGTGGCGTGGAAATGCCCCGGCACGTAGATCGTGTTGTGGATGATCATGTTGAGCTGCTCGGTGCCCATCATCACGCCCGAGATGC
>JADLDF010000183.1 GCA_020846815.1 Gammaproteobacteria bacterium
ACCTTGAACCGGCCGTCGCTGCCCGTCACGACCTTGATCTCGCCGAGCTGGTCGCGATAGCGGATGCCGCCCGGGATCAGCGTCACCGGCACGCCGGCCGCGGGCTTGCCGTCGATGACCAGGCCGAAGCTCGCGTCCTCGCCGGCCACGAGGTCGTTGGGATGCGTGTAGGGCACGAGCTCGAGTCCGCTGCCGGTCGGCTTCAACGCCGTGTCCGTGGGCTTGCCCGAGGTCACGAACACGTCGATGCGGTTCTGGTTGTGCCTGACGGAGACCTCGGTCGCGCCCGCAGGGATCTCCTTGCGCAGCGACTCGATCGTGCCGCGCAGGCGCTTGGTCTCGTTGCCGACCTTGAAGCTCGCGTTCGCGTTGTCGTTGACCATCGAGATCCGGTAGGTACCGGGCGCGTCGAGCTTCACGTCGAAGGTGCTGCGGTAGCGGCCGGTCGCCTTGTTCTGCGCCTCGATCGGCCGTCCGTCCGGTGCCAGCACCTGCAGGTTGTCGAGCCGCATCGCGTTGTGCTCGAAGTAGAAGAGATCGTTCGAGATCGCCGCGTCGATGGTGACCCAGGCGTTGTCTCCGGATACGACCGTGGCCGAAGGCAGCATCCAGCCGCGATGGGCATGTGTGACTCCGGGCAGCAGGGCCGCGACGCCGAGCGAAGTCGCGATGGCCAGGTGCAGGCGGGTACGGGAATTCATGGTGATACTCCGTGACGGAAGGGTGGATCAGGGCGCGAGTTTCAGGACGACCTTGCCGAGCTCGTGCTCGCCTCGGGCCTGGGCGGACTGGCCGGCGCTCGCCGGCCAGGTGAAGGGCACGCGCAGCAGCTCCCGGCCTCCCACCTCGCGCGCCGCCTCGACGACGATCTGGTAGCTGCCGGGAGCCAGCTTCGAGAGCGGGCCGCCCTTGGCGTCGCTTGAGCGCACCAGGTGCTCGCCCGGCGCGCGCGTGGCGCTCGAGACCCCGTCGACGGGGAAGCTCAGCTCGCGACCGCTCCTGCGCCACCACTGGCGCAGGTCCTTCAGCCACTTCGTGCCCTCGTTGTCCTTCATCTTCAGGTCGTACCAGACTGCGAGGTTGTCGACGAACTGCTGGTCCGCGGCCGCGATCCAGATGGCGACGTAGGGCCGGTGGTATTCGGCGACGGGCAGCGTCGGGATCTCGATGCTCAGCGTCATCTCGGCGGCCTGCGCTGCCGGCGCTCCCAGGGCGGCGCCGGCGAGCAGCGTGTACTTCAGTCTCATCATGCGGAGGAACCTCGCGGGTACGGTGTCGTGATTCAGTGGATGGCCAGCAGCGCCAGCAGCACCGGCAGCAGCAGGCCGGCGGCCACCAGCGGCCAGGTCGCGGGCCGGTTCGTCGAATGCAGCTGCAGGATCAGCAGGCCGGTGACGGCGAACACCAGGCAGGCGACCGCGATGACGTCGATGAACCAGCTCCAGGCCGCGCCGGTATGGCGCCCCTTGTGCAGGTCGTTCAGGTACGAGATCCAGCCGCGGGTGGTGAGCTCGTGCACGAGCTCGCCGTCGGGCAGGCCGATGCGCAGCCAGGCGTCGCCGCCCGGCCGGGGCAGTGCGACATAGACCTCGTCCTCGGACCACTCGATCTCCCGTCCCCGGACATCGACGGCCAGCTCCGCGGCGATCCAGCGGGCGAGGTCCACGGGCAGCGCGGGCGGGCCGTCGGCGTCCACGGCGCCGGCAGCGGTGGCCTCGAGCCGCGCGAGCATCGGCTCGGGCAGGGCCCGCCGCTGGGTCGTGACCTGGGGGGAGGCCTCGATGCTGGCCGCATGGTTCAGCGTCACGCCAGTGATGCTGAACAGCAGCAGGCCGATCAGCGACATCGCGGCGCTGATCCAGTGCCATTGGTGCAGCTGCTTCAGCCACCAGGCGCGCTGCAGGCTTTTCGGGTTCGACATCTGAGGATTTGGAGGGGCGGGAGGGCAGGAAAGAGGGGTTATATGCAAATAATTCTCAATTCGAAGACGGGACTTGTCCAGCGCCTCGATGGGACCGTCTTGCTTATTCTAAACACGAACTATTATCATTTGTATTCCGGTTAATAACAACAAACGAGGCCTCTGTCGTGATCATCCGTCGCAAGCATCCCGTCTTCCGCGCCACCCGACTGGCCGATCCACGGGCCGTGGGGTTCGCCATGGTGTCCCTGGCTGCGATGAATCCGGCGAGCGCTGCGGAGCCGGCCACGGCGGCGGAGCCGCAGGTGATGCAGCGCGTCACGGTCCGCGACGACGCCGAGGACGAGGGCTACAAGGCCGAGGCGGCCTCGTCGCCGAAGTTCACCCAGCCGCTGCTCGATACCCCGCAGACGATCACGGTACTGAAGAGCGAGCTGCTCGAGGACCAGGGTGTCGCCACGCTGTCCGAGGCGCTGCGCAACGTGCCGGGCATCACCTTCACGATGGGCGAGAACGGCAACACGACCACCGGCGACTCGGTGTTCATGCGCGGCTTCGACACCTCCGGCAGCATCTTCGTCGATGGCATCCGCGATCTCGGCACGGTGTCGCGCGACACTTTCAACATCGAGCAGGTCGAGATCGTCAAGGGGCCGTCGGGCGCGGACAACGGCCGCTCGGCACCCACCGGCTACCTGAACCTTTCGTCCAAGGCGCCCACGGCCGAGGATGCGATCCGCGTCGGGCTGACGGGCGGCATCGAGAATCGCGTTCGCGCCACGGTGGATACCAACCTCGCGCTCGAAGGCGCCTGGGGTGCCGCACTGCGCTTCAACGCGATGTACGACGCCAGCGACAAGCCCGGCCGTGACTACGCCGAGAACCGCCGCTGGGGTTTCGCGCCCTCGGTCGCGTTCGGGCTCGGCTCGGACACGCGTTTCTACGCCAACTACCTGTTCGTCGCGCAGGAGAACCTGCCCGATGGCGGCATTCCCTCTCTCGGTTTCCCCGGTTACAGCAACACGCTGTTCGGCACGGTCGTCGCGCCGCGCGTCGATACGAGCAACTTCTATGGCTCGCCGAGCGACTTCGATGACGTGGAGGTCAACATGATCACCACGCGTATCGAGCACGACCTCGGCGCGAACGCGACGCTGCGCAACGTGACGCGCTACGGCCGCACCAACCAGCAGTACGTGCTGACCGGCATCAATGCCATCGCGGTGCCGAACCTCGCCAACCCGGCGAGCTGGACCGTGACACGCTCGCGCCAGGGCAAGGACCAGATCAACGAGGTGCTGACCAACCAGAGTGGGCTGGTCAGCAGCTTCGCCACCGGCGCGGTGACCCACGACCTGAGCGGCGGCTTCGAGATCATCCAGGAGCGCCAGCGCGCGCTGGGCTTCACGACCTCCGGCACGACGAGCAACGCCAACCTCTACAACCCGAGCACCGCCGATTCGTTCGCGCGGGTGGTCCCCTCCGGCGCGGTCACCGACGGCAAGACGCTGACCGCCGCGCTGTACGCGGTCGACACGCTGCACTTCGGCCCGAAGTGGCTGCTCACGGTCGGCGCGCGCTTCGAGCGCTACAAGACCGAGTACAGCAGCAAGCCGGCCACGACGGTGGCGGTGCAGACCACCGCGCTGCTCGAGGATGCGGACGACCTGTTCAGCGGCAAGCTCGGCCTGGTCTACAAGCCGCTCGAGAACGCGAGCCTCTACGCCACCGTCGCCTCCTCGCAGCAGCCGCCGGGCGGCACGAACTTCACGCTGAGCTCGACCGCGACCAACGTCAACTCGCCGAACCTCGATCCCCAGGAGGGCCTGAACTTCGAGGTCGGCACCAAATGGGACCTGCTCGACAACCGCCTGGTGCTGACTGGCGCGGCCTATCGCACGATCAACAAGAACGACCAGGCCGTCGTGGACACGGTCACGGGCGAGGTCGACCAGTATGGCGAGCGGCGCGTGCAGGGCCTGGAGCTCGGCGCCGCAGGCATGATCACTCCGGCGTGGCAGCTCAGCGCGGGCGTGTCTTTCATGGACACCGAGGTCGTACAGGGCGCGATCACCTCGACGACGCAGAACGGCGCGCAGATCAACTTCTCGCCGAAGTTCGCGTTTACGTCCTGGACGACCTACAAATTCCCGTTCGGGCTGACCCTCGGCGGCGGCGCGCGTCACGTGGCCTCGCAGACCACGCAGATCAACAACGGCACCGCGGCGATCACCAACCTGCCGCGGATCCCGAGCTACTGGGTGATGGACTTGATGGCCTCGTACGAAGTCACACCGAAGCTGGGCCTGCAGCTCAACGCACTGAACCTCGCTGACGAGCTGTACATCGTCAGCGTCAACAATGGCCGCTCGCGCTACGTCCTCGGCCCGCCGCGGACCGTGCAGCTGACGCTGAACTACAGGCTGTACTGAGGCTGAGGCTGGAGCCGAAGCTGGGGCTGGGGCTGAACCGAGCTGAAGCCGGGACGCTGCAGCAGAGGATGCGATGCGCTGGATCGGGGGCAGGGAGGGCCCCGGCGCGGTCCGGCGCGGAGACGAGACGATGATGCTGCACATCCCGGCGGTGCTCTCCGCCGCCGAAGTCCGCGAGTTCCGCCAGCGGCTCGATGAGCGCAGCTGGCAGTCCGGCACGGCCACCGTGGGCGCGCAGGGTGCACGCGTGAAGCACAACCTGCAGCTCGACCCGGCCGATCCAGTCGGGCGGGAGCTGGGCGAGCGCATCGTGGCGCGCCTGATGGCACATCCGAAGTTCTTCTCGGCGGTGCTGCCGCTGCGCATCCTGCCGCCGCTGTTCAACCGCTATGCCGGCGGCGGCACCTACG
>JADLDF010000184.1 GCA_020846815.1 Gammaproteobacteria bacterium
GCGGCAGCACCTCGCAGCCCTGCGGATGGTGCTTGCGCAGCGACTCCGCGGTCTCGCGGATCTCGCGCTCGCCGCTCAGGAACACCAGGATGTCGCCCGACTGCTCGCGCCACAGCTCGTCGACGGCACCGAGGATGGCCGCCTGCTCGTCGGCCGCGGTCTCGTCGTCCTCCTCGTCGAGCTCGACCGGCCGGTAGCGGACCTCGACCGGATGGCTGCGGCCGGAGACGTTGATGATCGGCGCGACGCCGAAATGCCGCGAAAAGCGTTCCGGATCGATCGTCGCCGAGGTGATCACCAGCTTGAGGTCCGGCCGGCGCGGCAGCAGCCACTTGAGGTAGCCGAGCAGGAAATCGATGTTCAGCGAGCGTTCGTGCGCCTCGTCGACGATGATCGTGTCGTAGGCATCGAGGAAGCGGTCGCCCTGGGTCTCGGCGAGCAGGATGCCGTCGGTCATGAGCTTGATCAGGCCTTCCGGGCGCGTGCGATCCTGGAAGCGCAGCTTGTAGCCCACGAGCTGGCCGAGCGGCGTGGCGAGCTCCTCGGCGATGCGCGCCGCGACCGCGCGCGCCGCGATGCGCCGCGGCTGGGTGTGGCCGAGAGCGCCGGCGATGCCGCGGCCGGCCTCCAGGCAGATCTTCGGCAGCTGCGTGGTCTTGCCCGATCCGGTCTCGCCGCAGACGATGACCACCGGATGCTCTTCTATGGCGCGGCGGATCTGCTCGCGATGCGCCGCCACCGGCAGGTCTTCGGGATAGACGATCGCCGGGATACTCGCCGCCCGCGCAGCGCGGGCCGCGGCCGACGCGGCGATCTTCTGCGCGAGCGCCGCCTCGGCGGGCGCGACGTCCCGGCCGCGCTGCCGCTCGCCGTGCAGGCGATCGCGCTCGCGACGCAGACGGTGCTGGTCACGGCGCAGGCAGACGTCGATGTCGGACGCAGGAACGACGGAATCTGGCGAGCTCATGGCCGATACGGACGACAGGGACAACGCAGCCGGCGTGGCAATCCCGAACTGCCGTCAGTCTGGGCGGCTGCAGCCTCAGACACCGAAGAACAGGTAATCGATCGCCGCCAGCAGGGCCGTACGTTCGCCCGTGAGCGAACCCACTGGCTCGAGCAGATCGCGGCTTGCGACCGTCGCCAGGGCGGGGACCAGCACGACGTACTCGAGACCATCCAGACGCACGATCGGCGTGAGGCGTCCGGAGACCTGTGGCAGGGCGGTGCGCGGAGCCAGCGGCGCGACGATCCGTGAACGGCTCGCGGCTGCCAGCGTCGACTGCAACTCGACTACAAGAGGATAGGCGCGCCGCGCAGCAGTGATCGGGTTGCGATGGACGTCGAATTGGGCCATCAACTCGGGTCATCACCTCGATCGTAGTGGGTACGCGCCAGCTCGGCGAAATCCCCGTGGCGCGCCGCGTACTCGTCGAGGGCGGCGAGATCCTGTCGGATTTCCGCCGCGACGACCTCGGCGAGCTTTTTCGAGTAAGCGTCGGCGACTGCCTGCTCCGCTACCTGCGAGACATTGATACCGGCCTGTTTCGCCTTGACGTAGAGATCCGAATTCACGGTGACACTGACCGTCTGCTTCGGCGCCTTGAGTGCGTAAGGGGTGTCGCGCATGGTGTTCTGCCGCAATACGGGTGCAGCATACCCGTGCATCTTACAGGTGTCCATGACCCGTGAGGGTTTCAGACCGTGATCGCCAGACCACGCTGGATGCGCGAGCGGTAGCGGCTCTCCTGAGCATCGACGGCGGGCGAGGCGGCGAGCAGCACGGCCTGCGCGAAGCGCTCGTACTCCTCGGCCTGTTCCGCGGCGTCCCGTGGCTCCTCGCTGCGCATGCGACGCGTCAGGTTCACCTGGTTCACGGGCACGGCGCCCGGCAGGCGCTCGTTCTCCACGCCGAGCGTCGCGGTCAGGGCGTGCAGCGTCGTCTTGACGAAGTTGGCGAGCGCGAACTGCGCGAGCGTGCCGCCGACCGGCACGTCGGGCGAGCAGAGCACCAGTCGCGCCCCACGGAACAGCGAGACGCGGCGGGCGACGCGGAAATGCTGCGTGAGCTGCGACTCGACCAGCTCGGCGAAGCCCGCCGCATCGAGCCGCGGTGCGTTCCCGCCGCCATCGAACAGCGCCGCCGGCAACGGCCGGAACGGCGTCGACACGACGGCCGCCGGCGTGCCGCCGCTCTGAAGTGCCAGATCGAAACCCGCTTCCAGATCGTCGCCGATGGCCAGGAAGCTCAGGCGGTCCAGGCCCGGCGCCGTGCCGAGTGCCGCGCGGATCGCCTCGCCGCAACGCCGGCTGCGGGTGAGCACCACCAGGCTGCCGACGCGACCCTCGTCGAGGAGGCAGCGCGCGGCCGTCGCCAGCGGCTCGACCATGTGCTCGCCTAGCAGCCAGACCGTCTCGCCCTCCATGCGCCGGACGCGGCCCGGCGACGCGCGGCCGAACAGCTCGCGCTCGGTGACCTTGCGCTCCTGCTGCAGTCCGCCCGAAGGCTCGAAGGTCTCGCCCGAGATCGCGCGGTCGGCCATGAAGAACACCGTGGCCAGCGCGACGTCGGTCTCGTTCGGCATGCGATGCAGGTACAGCATGCGCAGCACGCCGTCGCGAATACGCGCCGACTCGGCGCGGACCGCATCGGGATCGGCGAATGGCTGCGGCGGCTCGGGCAAACACGCGGCCCAGGATTCGGCACGCGGCAGCGCACCCGGCTCGACCAGCGCGCCGCCATTGCGCAGGCGCGCGACCAGCCGCGCGGCGAGCACGGCCGTGACGAGGAAACGTCGCGAGGAGTGTTCGCTCCCGCCCGGCCCATCGTCCTCGGCCACGATGCGCGCGGCCAGCAGTCGCAGCGGCGCCGGTGCCGAGACCGAATGCGCGAGGCGACCGACGTCGTTCGTTGCGAGCTCGCGCAGCACCTCGTCCAGTGCGTGACCCTCGTCGAGCGCATCCAGCACCGCTGCGTGCAGCGCGTTCAGACGACGGGTCTCGACGATGAGCTGCGCCCGCCGGTCGAACAGGCCCGGCTGCCCTTCGGCGCCGCGCAGCCGCTGGCCGTCGACCGGGCCCGGTGCAATGGCATTGATCTGGATCTCGGGACCGACGAAACGCGCCAGGTTCTCGACCAGCGCGCGCTGGCCGGCCTTCGAGACCGCGTAGTCGGCACGGTTCGGATAGGGGACGGCGATGTGCTTCTCGCCGCCGAAATACGAGCTGACGTTCAGGATGTAGCCGCCGCCCTGCGCCTTCATCAGCGGCACGGCCTTTTCGATCAGCGAGTAGTTCGACGCCAGGTTCGTGCGCAGCGTGGCGCGCCAGGTGTCCGGGTCGAGATCGACGACCATGCGCTCGCCGCCCGTGATTCCGGCATTGTTGACGAGATAGTCGATGCGGCCGAAGGCGCGCAGGGTCGCCTCGAGCGCGCGCTGCAGCGCCGCCTCGTCACCGACGTCGACGCCGGCGAGCAGCTGGACGCGTTCCTGTGCCGGGTAATAGCCGATTTCCTCGAGCTCGCGCACGATCGCGGCACGCATCGCCAGCAGCGGCTCCGGCCGGCGCGCCGTGATCATGACCTTGGCGCCGGCGATCGCCAGCAGCCGCGCGAGCTGGCCGCCGATGCCGGCCGAAC
>JADLDF010000185.1 GCA_020846815.1 Gammaproteobacteria bacterium
GAGCTTCAGGAGCTTCTCGACCACCTCGGGCACCGTGGCCACGCGCTTCTCGCCCGCGAAGGTCTCTCGGGGCACTCCGATCGTCAGGGACATCGCTACCTCTTCGATGGGCCGCCCGGGAGTCGATGGGCTGCCGGGGGTCGAACGGGCGCCGGCACCCTCGGCGGCGGCGCGAAGCCGCGAATACTACCCCAACCCCCCGGAGGCCAGCACCGTGGAAGCTACAAGGGTCCACGCCGAGCCGCGCCAAGGCGTGCCAAGCCATGCCACGCCGCCGCGCCAAGCCGCGCGGCAGCCGACTCACCCCGGGCCGCAGCGGCCAGCGCAAAGCGCGCGGGCCGGCCAAAGTCGTCGATCAGCGGCGCAACCGGCCATCGCGGCCGCAGGACCACGGCGCGCAGCCACTCATATCGGGAAGGTCAGGACCCTGCGAGCAGCAGGGCGGCCAGGAACACCCCGCCCGCGATGGCCGCCAGCGGCAGCGAATGCTCGCGGCGGTCCAGCCATTTGCGGGCGCGGTAGCGCCAGTGCCGGCCGACTGCGGCGACCGGGCGCTTGGCCTGCCAGCGCGCGAGCTCGGCGTCGAATTCGGACACGGCGCCGTAGCGGGTATGAGGCCCCGCCGCCATGGCGCAGCGGGCGATCTCGGCGAGCTCGCGGCGATAGGGACTATGCGTGGCGCGCTGTGCATGCGCAGCCTGCTCGCCGAGCGCTCCTGGCGAGCGCTCGGTCACGAACCACCAGAGCAAGGCGCCCAGGGCATGGACCTGGTCGGTCTCGATGACCGTGACGGCGTCAGGCCCGGTGCCGGCGGCAGCGATGCCGGCGACCCGCCCGACGCGCAGCCGCGGGCTGAGGAATGCAGGGTCGACGACCACGGCGCCGGCATCCGCCAGCGGCGTCGGCTTACCCTCGGACGTGACCCACAAGCTCCTGGGACTCAGCTGCGCACCAGGACAGTTCCGGGTGACGGCGCGCGGGTCTTGCTGCTGCCGGACCATGGTGCAGATCTCGCGCAGCAGCGCCACGCGCTCCCGCATGGTCAGGCAGCGCTCGGCGACGAAGCGCTCGAGGCTGCGCCCACCGATCGCCGGCAGACCGGAAAACGCGACGCTGCGCGTGCTCGCCCGAATGGATGGCTTGCGCATCGGGATGACTGCCAATTCGCGACCGCTCCTCAGTACTGAAAAGGCGCGGAACGCTACAGCAATGGCTCGATGTTCGCACGCTTCTTTTGTAGACCGGGGACCATCAGCCTGCCAGCCGTCGCTATCCCTCACTGCTGTCGCCGATGTGCGACGCCAGTGAGTCGCCGCTCGGGCGACTCAGACGATGCCGGCGCGTCCGGTGGCCGCCTGCGGGCGGCCGCGGGCGCAGCGGGCGCGATAGCCCACTTCGCGATACAGCGCGATGGGATCGATCGCGCCGCCGGCCTCGGCTCGCGCCATGGCGAGCAGCGGGCCGACGTCGGTTTCATAGGCGGCCTTGAGCGTGCGATGGGCCATCAGCGCGTCGTTGGCTTCCTGATGACTCGCGAGCGCCGCGCGATCGACCAGGCAGGCACGCGCGAAGCTGCCGGCCAGGTGCATCGCGCTCGACATCAGGCTCTCGATCGGGTCGGTGACGTTGTGCGACTGGTCGATCATGTAGGCCGGCCGCACCCAGGACGGATCCGCCCGCTCGCGCGCCACCAGCTCGTCGAAGACCAGGAACAGCTGGAATGGATTGATCGATCCGGAATCGAGGTCGTCGTCGCCGTATTTGCTGTCGTTGAAATGGAAGCCGCCGAGCCGCCCGGCGGCGGCGAGCCGCGCGACGATCATCTCGATGTTCACGGTCGGGGCGTGGTGACCGAGGTCGACGAGACATTTGGCCTTGGGCCCGAGCTGCATGGCCGCGAGCAGGCTCGAGCCCCAGTCCTGGATGACCGTGGCGTAGAACGCGGGCTCGTAGATCTTGTGCTCGAGATAGAGATGCCAGTCGGGCGGCAGCGCAGCATAGATGCGGCTCGCACTGTCGACGTAGCGCTCGAAGGCGCGGGTCGCGTCCTGCTGGCCCGGGAAGTTCGCGCCGTCGCCGATCCACAGGGTCAGCGCCCGCGAGCCGAGCCGGCGTCCGGCGGCGATGACGTCGAGGTTGTGCGCGATCGCCTGATCGCGCGTCTCGCGGCTGGTGTGCGTCAGGCTGCCGAATTTGTACGAGAGCTTCTGGCCCGGCCGGTCCTGGAAGGTGTTCGAATTGACGGCATCGAAACCGAGGCCCGCGGCGCCGACCGCGCGCTTGAGCCCGTCCAGATCGTCGGTCCAGTCCCAGGGAAAGTGCAGCGACACGCTCGGCGTGACGCGGGTCAGCTGCTGGATCACGGCGCAGTCCTCGATCTTCTCGAAGACGTTGCGCGGCTCGCCCGCCATCGGATAGCGCGCGAAGCGCGTGCCGCCGGTGCCCACCGCCCAGCTCGGCAGCGCGACCGCGAACGCAGTCACCTGGCGCTCGAGCGCCTCGATGTCGAGGCCGCGCCGCCGCAGCCGCAGGCCGAGCTCGTCGTAGTCGCGTTGCAGGTCCGCCCGCTTGCCCTGGTTGCCGGCCTCGATCAGCGCCGGATCGATCGGTAGCGTGTGCTCCACTGCAGTGCCCTCCTGGACCAGGTCGCCGGAAACTTCAGCGCAGGAACGCCGCCGCATGTCCTGCATCGACGTTCAGCACGTTGCCGGTCGATTTCGCCGAAACGTCGCAGGCGAAGAACAGCACCGCGCGCGCGATGTCCTCGGGCAGCACCGGCAGCTTGAGCATGCTGCGCTGGGCATAGAAGGACTCCAGCTCGGCTTCGTCGATGCCGTAGGCCCGGGCGCGCTCGCGCCGCCATTGTCCGTCCCAGATGTTCGAGCCGCGCAGCACGGCATCGGGGTTCACGCTGTTGACGCGGATGCCATGCGGCCCGCCCTCCAGCGCCAGACAGCGCGCCAGGTGCAGCTCGGCGGCCTTGGCCGAGGAATAGGCCGCGGCATTCGGCGACGCGGCGACGGCGTTCTTGCTGCCGACGAACACGATGGACCCGCCCAGCGGGCGCATGAACTCGAACGCGCTGCGGCTGACGAGGAAATAGCCGGTCGCGAGCACGTCGAAGCTGCGCTGCCATTGCTCGAGCGAGGTCGACTCGATCGGCGCCGAGGTCGCGATGCCGGCGCTCGCGACCAGCACGTCGAGGCCGCCGTACTCCTGCGCGAGATATTCGAACGAAGCGCGCACCGAGGCTTCGTCGGCGACGTCGACGCGGGCCTGGCGCACCCGATCACCGCCGTGCCGCGCGCGGAACTCATCGCAGGTGCGCTGCAGGGCCTCGGTGTTGATGTCGGTCAGCAGCACGTTCGCGCCTTCGGCGAGCAGGGCCTCGCTGACTGCGCGGCCGATGCCACTCGCGGCACCGGTGACGTAGGCGATGCGGCCGGCGAGCTGGCGCGGCGGCGGCAGGCGGCGCAGCTTCGCCTCCTCCAGCGACCAGTACTCGATCGCGAAGGCTTCGGCGGCGTCGAGACCGACGTACTGGTCGATGCTCGATGCGCCGCGCATGACGTTGATCGCGTTGAGGTAGTACTCGCCGGCGATCCGCGCCGTCGCCTTGTCGGCGGCGAAGGTGAGCATGCCGACCGAGGGCAGGAGGAACACGACCGGGTTCGGATCGCGGATCGGCGGGCTGTCGGCGCGCCGGTGGCGCTCGTAGTAGGCGCGATAGGCGGCCCGGTAATCGGCGAGTGCGGCTTCGAGCCGCGAGCCGCCCTCCGGCCCGTCGGCGTCGAAATCGACGACCAGCGGGCGGATCTTGGTGCGCAGGAAATGATCCGGACAGGAGGTGCCGAGCGCTGCGAGCTCGCCGAGCCGCTGCGAGTCGACGAACTCGAGCACTTCGGGCGCGTCGTTGAAATGCCCGACCTTGCGCAGCGGCTGGCCGATCGCGGCACGGATCCGCCGCATCAGGCGGCCGGCATGCTGCCGCCGCTGCGCGACCGGCAGCGCCGTGCGGGCCGCGGCGCCGAAAGGCGCCGGCCGGCCGTGGCTCGCGATGTAGCGCGCGGCGCGGCCGATCATCTCGATGGTCGTGTCGTAGCACTCCTTCGAGCTCTCGCCCCAGGTGAACAGCCCATGCCCGGCGAGGATCAGCCCGCGCAGCCCCGGCGCCGCCGCTGCCGCCGTGCGCATCCGCAGCGCGAGGTCGAAACCGGGCCGCTGCCAGGGCACCCAGCCGAGCTCGCCGCCGAAGATCTCGCGCGTCAGCCGCTGCGAATCCCGCGCCGCCGCGACCGCGATCACCGCATCGGGATGGGTGTGATCGACGTGCCGGTGCGGCAGGAAGGCATGCGCCGGCGTCTCGATGCTGGCCGCGCGCGGATTGAGGTTGTAGGCGCAGTGCGGCAGCAGCTCGGCCATCGCGTCCTGCTGTTCGATGCCCTGATAGATCGCTTCCAGGGCCAGCACCTTGTCGAGATGGACCGTGGCGAAACCGTCGAGCTGCATGCTGCCGAGATCGCCGCCGGAGCCTTTGATCCACATCACCGGCACCGACCGGCCGCTCAGGGGATCCGGCGCGCCGAGCTTGGCGGAGGTGTTGCCGCCGCCGAAGTTGGTCACTTTCAGATCGGAGCCGAGCAGGTTCGAGCGGTACAGCAGCAGCTGCGGCTCGTCCATGCCGGCCGCCCTGGAGCCGTCCCAGAGGTTTTCGGGAACCATCATCTGTGCTGCCTGCCCTGCAATTCCATGTGCCTGCCGGGGGGTCGCTGCCACAGCCGGGTGCATGGAGACCCTAGCAGCGAAAACGATCAAAAGCAATCATTTGTAGTCATCAACGGTAATGGCATGGTTGTCGAGCGCTCACGGCTTCGGGCAGGATCACCGTCCTGCGAGCAGGATTTCCGATATGCATGAGCGCGAACGTTGGCGAATCATCCTGGCGGCGCTCGAGAGCAACCAGGTCGTGACCGTGACGGGCATGCAGGCCCGCCTGCGCGCGAGCCCCGCGACGGTGCGCCGCGACTTCGCGCAGCTCGAGTCGCTGGGCAAGCTGCGCCGCGTGCACGGCGGCGCCGAGATCATCGCCGGCGCCGAGCCGCACCAGCTGGTGGGCCAGCAGTCGTTCGAAAAGAGCCGCCAGCTCAACGGCCCGCAGAAACGCGCCATCGCGCAGCGCGCTGCCGAGCTCTGCAGCGATGGCGAGCCGATCATCATCGACGGCGGCTCGACGACCTACATGATGGCCGAGTTCATCCGCGAGCGTCCGCTGCAGGTGCTCACCAACTCGTTCCCGATCGCCGAGACGCTCTATCGCGGCGGCCGCACCCGCGTGCTGGTGCCGGGCGGCGAGATCTACCGCGAGCAGAACATCATCCTGAGCCCGTTCGACGACGGCGTGCTGCAGAGCTTCAACGCGGCACGCGTGTTCATGGGCGCGCAGGC
>JADLDF010000186.1 GCA_020846815.1 Gammaproteobacteria bacterium
ATCGCCGCTGGACCCACGTGAAGTCGATGATCGTCGAGCCGGGCCACCCGCTCGCCGGCCTCGTCGAAGGCACTCACCACATCTACGCGAACGAAGCCGCGCTGCGCGCCTACCGCGGCAAGCGCCCCTTCGCCGACGGCGCGGTGATCGTGTTCGACCTGCTGAGCACCGTGCGCGGCGATCTCGCCGTGACCGAGGGGCCGCGCAAGGCCGTGATCGTCATGCAGAAGGACTCGCGCCGCTTCGCCGCCACCGACGGCTGGAGTTACCAGGTGTTCGGCGGCCCGGCACAGCGCGAGCCGCAGCTCGACGCGAACGCCGCCGCCGGCTGCCATGGTTGCCACACCTCGCAGGCCGGGCGCGACTTCGTGTTCAGCGACTGGCGCGAGTGATAGCTCGCCCGCGGGGAGCCGGACGAAACGCATCCGCTCGAGATGGGCGGGAAAGAGATTCGCCACGCCTGCGGAGAAGCGGGGCGCAGGCCCGACTCGCGCGCAATTCAGCGCACGGGCCCGCCACGCCTGCGGGGAACCAGAACGCGACTACCGACCTGCGTGCGGGCCGGGCAGCTGCGCGGACGCGTGTCCGGAAGCCCACGCGGTCCGTTCAGCGCGCCACCACGCCGGCGAGCGCGGCTTCGAGATGCTGCAGGTCGACGATCTCGAGGTCGGCCGGTGGATGCGCATCCGGCCAGCTCGCACCGTGGCGGTTGATCCACGCGGTGCGCAGCCCGGCTGCGCGCGCGCCGGCGACGTCGGCCTGCGGATCGTCGCCGATATAGAGCATGTGC
Organism: Gammaproteobacteria bacterium; assembly: GCA_020846815.1. Next base: position 791 of record JADLDF010000186.1, read on the forward strand.
CGCGGCTCGCAGCCGAGCCGGCGCGCGACGGCGGCGAACGCCTCGGGATGCGGCTTGGCGAAGCCGACGCTTTCGGCATTCAGCGAAACCGCGAACAGCGGCGCGAGCCCGATCCGTCCGAGGTCGGCATTGCCGTTCGAGAACGTGGCCAGCGTGTAGCGTGCGGCGAGCCGATCGAGCGCCGGCCGCACGTCCGGAAACAGCTCCACCTCGTTGCGCGCGGCGATGAATACCTCGAATGCCTCCTCGCCGGCTGCCGCGGGATAGCCATCCGCAACCGCCAGCCGGCGGATGGTCTCGGTGCGCAGCCAGGTGAGATCGTGCGCGCGCCGCGGCTGCTCGCGCGCGAGCGCCAGGCGTGCGGCGAGCAGGTCCGATCGTGCATGGCGCACGAGCCGCGGGTAGCGCGCCGCGAAGAATGCGGCAACCTGCTGCTCGGCACGCTCCAGCACGCGGCGCAGCTCCCAGAACGTGTCGTCGAGATCGAAGCAGAGTGCCTGCAGGCCATCGAGCATCGTGGGTCACCGTTAGTCAGCGGACGCGGCATGCGGCCCGCTGCGCGACGATCGCGCCGGACCCCGGACCGCTCCTGGAGCGCAGCAGGCTAGCGGCGAGGGCGAGATGCTTCAACCCGGGCGCCCCGCCGGCCGCGAACCCACGGCCTTTCGACCCCGGCTCACGCCGCCGACTGCGAGCCCGCGACAGGCTTGGCCTACAATCCTCGCATCACACCGGTTGCCCGGAGATCCTGCATGCGCTTCCCTCCTGCCTCGCTGCTGTCGCCACTGCTCGCTGTCGCCTTGGCCTTTGCCGCCACGACGGTCCGCGCCGATCAGGCCGCGCCCGCGTCCGCACCCGCGTCGACACCCACGCCGGCGCCGATGCCGGCCGCTGTGGCCGGGGCGAAAGCGGCGTTCACCGCCGAGGACCTGGCGCGCCTGCGGCGCATTTCCGACCCACAGGTTTCGCCCGACGGCCGCTGGGTCGCCTTCACGCTGCGCGAGACCGACATGGAGGCGAACCGCGGTCGCACCGACCTCTGGCTGCTCGAGCTCGGCGCACCGTCGCCGCTGGCGCGCCGTCTGACCCAGAACCCCGCCTCGGATTCCACGCCGCGCTGGGCGCCGGACGGCCGCAGCCTCTATTTCCTCTCGACCCGCTCCGGCTCCTCGCAGGTCTGGCGCATGCCCCTCGAGGGCGGCGAGGCGCTGCAGGTCACGGACTATCCGCTTTCCGTCGGCACGCTGAAGGTCTCGCCGCGCGGCGACCGCATCGCCATCTCGCTCGAGGTCTTTCCCGATTGCGTCGACCTGAAGTGCAGCGCGGAGCGCCTCGAGGCACGCAGCAAGGACAAGCCCTCGGGCCGCGTCTACGACCAGCTGTTCGTGCGCCACTGGGACAGCTGGCTCGACGGTACGCTCGCGACGCTGTTCACCGCGGCGCTCGATGCCGAGGGCCGCGCCGGCACGCCGGTGAGCATTTCGGGCGCAGTACGCGGCCACGTGCCTTCCAAGCCCTTCGGCGGCGACGAGGAATACGAGTTCAGCCCGGACGGCGCGCGGCTGGTGTTCAGCGCAAGGCTCGCGGACCGCACCGAAGCCTGGTCGACGAACTTCGACCTCTACGAAGCGCCGGCCGACGGCTCGGGCCAGCCCCGCAACCTCACCGACGACAACGACGCCTGGGACACGCAGCCGGTGTTCCTCGCGAACGGCGACCTGGCCTGGCTCGCGATGACGCGGCCGGGCTTCGAGGCCGACCGCTTCCAGGTCAGGCTGCGCGACGCACGCAGTGGCGCGACCCGTGCGCTGACGCAGGACTGGGACCGCTCGGTATCGCGCCTCGGCGTTTCGGCCGACGGGCGGCGCATGCTCGCGACCACGGACGATCTAGGCCAGGTCGCGCTGTTCTCGATCGACCCTGCATCCGGGCGTCCGACCCGGCTCGTCGGCGAAGGCCAGGTCGGCGAATA
>JADLDF010000187.1 GCA_020846815.1 Gammaproteobacteria bacterium
ACTCGTCGAGAAGGCTTCGAAGGTGGAGCCGAACTGGCCCGACATCCACGCCGGCACCATCGGGCCGTTCATCTTCGGCAAGCAGGCCGAGGTCGTCGCCGCGCAGCTCGCCGACGCGCGCGCCAAGGGTGCGCGCATCCTCACCGGCGGGCAGATCGAGGACCACGGCGGCAAGTGGCTGCGTCCGACGGTCGTCGTCGATGTCGACCACGACATGCAGCTCATGACCGAGGAGACCTTCGGCCCGGTGATCCCGGTGATGCCTTTCGACACCGTCGACGAGGCGATCGCACTCGCCAACGAGGGGGTCTACGGGCTCTCGGCCGCGGTCTTCGCCGGCACGCTGGAGGAGGCCGAGGCCATCGGCCGGCGCATCGACGCCGGCGGCATCAGCCTCAACGACGGCTCGCTGACCGCGAACTGCCACGAGGCCGAGAAGCATTCCTTCAAGCTCTCCGGCATGGGCGGCTCGCGCATGGGCCCGGCCGGCTACCTGCGCTTCTTCCGCAAGAAAGCGTTGATCCGCCAGTCCGGTGCGCCGCCGACGATCGAGACGATCGCCGAGAAGAACGCGCGACCGAACTGACGGGCATGCGCCGCGGCGCGCATGCTCGCTCCACGATCCACTCAACGACAAGGAACACACCATGGCAGCGCCAGACCAGGGCCTTCCGGACATCCAGCTCGACGCGACCGCGCTCTACCGCGAGGACGTCTACACCGACCGTCGCGCCGGCACGATCCGCGTGATGACGCCCGTGACCCCCGACGGTGCGGCCGACCACGCGCGACCGACGCTGTACGCCGGACAGACGCAGCTCATGACCCCGGGCGGCGTCCTGCCGCTGATGTTCGAGATCGAGGCGAGCTCGCTCGCCCAAGCGATCGAGCGCTTCCCCGAGGCCGTGAAGCGCGCGCTCGAGGAGGCGATCGAGGAGGCCCGCGAGCTGCGCCGTGAGGCCGCGTCGCGCATCGTCGTGCCCGAGGCCGGGGCGGCCGCTCCGCTGGGTGCACCCCCCGGCGGCGGGCGGATCAAATTCCCGTGAACGAGCCGCGGCAGGTCGAGATCCGCCGCGAGGACGAGCCGACGCGCGGCCGCTATGTCGCGCGCATGGACGGCGTCGCCGAGGAGGCGGAGCTGACGTTCAGCAAGACCAGCCCGACGCTGGTCATCGCCGACCACACCTTCGTTCCCGACAGCATGCGCGGCGGGAGTGTCGGGGCGAAGCTCGCCGAGCGGCTGGTCGCCGATGCGCGCGCGAGAGGCTACCGGATCATCGCCCTGTGCCCTTTCGTCAAGGTGCAGTTCCAGCGTCATCCCGAATGGGCCGACGTGATCCAGGGCTGAAATGGGCCGGCGTCGTACAGAGCTGACATGGGCCGACGTGGTCCTGGGCTGAGCGCCGTCGCCGTTGCGCTCGGCGCATGGCTCGCATGTGGGGCGGCGGCCTTCAGACCCGCGGCTGCGCAGGCCGTGGAAGCATCGGCGGCACCGGCACCGGCGCCGGTTGCGCCGGACACCGAGCGCGTGCAGCCGGCGCGCGATCCGGCTGCCGAAGTGCGTGCGATGCTCGACTCGGTCGCTGCGTCCGAGAACGAGGTGCGCGACTCGCTGGCGCGTTTCGATCGCTGGCTGGAGCAGGGCAGGGCGCAGTTCACCGGCGCGAGCGGCGAGCCGGACTGGCGCTGGAGACTGCTCGAGCGCGTGATCGCGCGCGTGCGCGTGCTGCTCGACCCCGAGGTGCTGGCCGGGCTGCGCCGGGACGCGCAGCAGCGGCTGGAGAGCGGCGACGCGCAGGGCGCGCACGATCTCATCGTCGACACCATGCAGCCGTTCATGGACCGTGGCGAGGAAGCCTCGACGCTGATGAACTACGTGCCGCGGCGCGTCGCCGCCGAGCTCGGCGGCGCCCGCCTGAGCGCGCTGCTGCGCGGCAACGGCCTCGACTCGCCGGCGTCGGCGCGGATCACGCAGCTCGAAGCGCTGCTCGCGGCCCGCGAGGCGCGGGACGATTTCGCGATGGCCGCCGAGGTCGAGCTGGCCGAGCTCGAGGCCGTGCAGGCCCAGGCCTACGATGCCGCGTTCAAGGCCGCGTTCGGTGCGGCCCGTGCCAGACCCGCGAGCGCGCTGCGGTACCAGCCGCGCGACGTGCGCTGCCCGCTGGCGGCCGATACCGGCGCACCCGGCGAGTCACCCCGCCTCGACACGACGCTGTCCGCGCCGACCTCCAACTACTATCCGAAGGACGCGCTCGAGCAGGACATCGAAGGCAAGGTGGCCCTGTCCGCCCGGATCGATCCGCAGGGCTGCGTGCGCGCCGCCGCCGTGCTGGTCAGCAGCGGCGTCGAGGCGCTGGATGCAGCCGCGCTGCGCTGGATGCTCGAGGGCGCGGTCTACACCCGCAGCCGGCCGCGCCCCGGCGGCGAGCCGGCCGTGAGCTCGCTGAGCGTGAACTTCAAGGCGACGGACTGAAGGCACCCGCGCAAGGCGCGCCCGCCGCCCGCCGCCCGCCGTTTGCCGGCTGCCGATGGGTACCTGTCACAAGCCGACCTCGCGACGGAAGCCTTGCTGCAAGAGCGCCGCAGCCGATCGGGCCGGCAGCGGGCCGCCCGTTCATTCCCCGGCGGATTCCGGCGGGTCCGCGCGGCCGGCGCCGGCCGCCAGCGCCGCCGCGATCACGGCCGCATCCATCTGGTCCTTGGGCCGCAGTCCCTGCTTGGTCTTCAACAGGCCCGGCAGGTCGAGCAGGCGCACCGTCACGTCGTCGATCGTCGTGATGACGACGTGCGGCCGCAGCACCTCCCAGGAGAGACCCGCGACCGAGGGCATCACGTCGACCGTGAACTCGTCGTTGATGCGGATGGCGTAGAGCGCGTCGCGCGCGAACACATCGGGATCGGTGGACAGCTCGCGGGCGGCGCCGTCGGGCAATCGCGACAGCGCCAGGATCCAGCGCCGCGAGTTTTCGACGGTCGGATTCACGAGGATGTCGATGTCTTCGGAGAACCGGTTGAAGCCGTGGGCCGCGATGGCGTAGCCGCCGACCAGCGCATACTCGGCGCCGGCGTCGTTCAGATGGCGGGCGAGCGCCTTGACATCGTCCCAGGTGGCGGGACGGGTGAACTCGCTCAACGCTGGCGTTCGACGATGGCGTCGACGAGCCATCGCAAACGGTCGGCGTCCATCTCCTCGG
>JADLDF010000188.1 GCA_020846815.1 Gammaproteobacteria bacterium
CACATGGCGGCGACCAACCTGTTCTTCGCGCGCTCCACCGACGGCGGCCGCAGTTTCGGTGCGCCGGTCGCGGTGAACCCGCAGCCCGGCGAGGTCTGGGGCTTCTCGGTCAGCAAGCCGCGCATCGCCATCGGCCGCAACGGCACGATCCACGTCTTCTATCCGGCCAACGACATCAACCCGACCAACGGCAAGCCGGTCGCGGTCGCGCGCTACACCCGCTCGACCGACGGCGGCCGCAGCTTCGAGAAGCCGCAGCGGCTCAATTCCTGGGCGACCACGGACGCGAGCCATCTGGTGCACGGCGGCCTGTCGCATGCCCATGTGTTCGGCACGCTCGCGGTCGATGCGGCGGGCTCGGTCTACGCGCTGTGGATCGACACCCGCGACATGGCGAAGGAAGGCGACTCGGGCAAGGTCTTCATGGCGATCTCGCGCGACGACGGCCGCAGCTTCGGCCGCGACACCGAGCTCTACCCCGCCGACGTCTGCCCCTGCTGCCAGCTCACCGCGCACGTCGATGCGGACCAGCGCCTGTGGATCGGCTCGCGCCAGGTCGACGGCAAGTTCCGCGACAGCGTCGTCTCGGTCTCGACCGACGGCGGCCGCACGTTCTCGCCGCGCCAGCGCGTGGTCGGCAAACGCTGGGAAATCGAAGGCTGCCCGCTCAAGCCCACGAGCATCGCGGCGAACGGCCGCGACGTCTGGGCCACCTATTTCAACGGCGGCGAAGATCCCCCCGGCGTCTACGTCGCGCAGTCGAAGGACGCCGGCCGGACCTGGTCGGCGCCGCAGCTCGTGCACCCGGGCGCGACCACCTCCGACGCGCCGGTGATCGCGCTCGCGGGCTCGACGCTGCATCTCTTCTGGCACGCCAAGGTCGGCGAAGGCCTGCGCCGCATCTACACCCGTGCCTCGACCGACGGCGGCGCGAGCTTCGGCCCGGTCGTCGAGCTGCCGGCACCCCCGGGCGCGACCCAGCTCCCGGCCGTCGCCGCGCGCGCCAACGGCAGCGTGCAGATCGCCTGGCAGCAGGGCACGGAAGTGCGCTCGATGCGCTGGGATGCCAGCACCGGCGCGCCGCTCTCCGCCGGCGCCAGCGCGGCGCGCTGACGCGCCGCAGCCAACGCTGGCCGCGGCCCGCTCCGGCCGCGCATGGCGTCAGTCGACGACGATCGCCTCGCGCCAGCGTGCGAGCTTGTCGGCGTAGCGCATCCCGGCATGCGCCGGGCTGGTCGAAGGCAAGCGGATCCGTGGCAGCGTCTGCATCGGCGCGGGCAGCGTCGGCAGCACCAGCCGCTCGAACAGCTCGATCGCCGTGCCGCCGTTGAAGCAGATGCGCCGGATGCGCGGGTGTGCGAGCAGGAAGGGCTCGAAATCGTTCGGCACGACCGTATCGCGCCGGATGCCGGTATCGAGACTGCCGCGACGCACCGCCGCCGCGCAGACGTCCCAGAGCGCGACGCGGCCGGCGACGAGCGCGGCCGTGCGCGCCGCGTAGTCCAGCGCGGGATCAAAGCCGAACAGCTCGCCGGTGATCTTCCAGAACGCGTTGCAGGGCTGCGCGTAGTACTGCCGCATCGCGAGCGAGGTCTGCCCGGGCAGCGAGCCGCAGACCAGCACGCGCGCATCCGGCCGCGCGATCGGCGGGAATCCCACGGAAGTGCCGATTGGCGGCCCACCCGCTGCCGGCGGCCCGCCACGGCGCGGCGCCGCTCGAACCCTTGCCGCCCCGGCGCCCCGTTGACGCATGCCGTGGAGCGTGCACGATGGCGCCTCTCCCCGGCAACCCGATGAGCCGCCCCCGATGATGCAGCCGATCGAATCCATCCTCACCGAAGCCGCGCAGCTCGCGAGCTTGCGGCGCGATCTCCACGCCCACCCCGAGCTCGGCTTCGAGGAACGGCGCACCTCGGAGCTGATCGCCGCGAAGCTCGAAGGCTGGGGCATCCCGGTGCACCGCGGGCTCGGCAGGACCGGCGTCGTCGGCATCGTGCGCAACGGCCGCTCGAACCGCGCCGTCGGCCTGCGCGCCGACATGGATGCGCTGCCCATGACCGAGCGCAATGCCTTCGCCCATGCCAGCCGCCACCCGGGCCGCATGCATGCCTGCGGCCACGACGGCCACACCACCATGCTGCTGGCCGCCGCGCAGCACCTCGCCGCGCACTGCGACTTCGACGGCACCATCTATCTCGTGTTCCAGCCCGCCGAGGAAGGCGGCGGCGGCGCGCGCGAGATGATCCGCGACGGCCTGTTCGAGCGCTTCCCGATGGAGGCGATCTTCGGCGCGCACAACTGGCCCGGCCTCACTGCCGGCCAGTTCGCGGTCTGCGACGGCCCCGCGTTCGCCTCGGCCAGCCGCTTCCGCATCACGATCCGCGGCCGCGGCGGCCACGGCGCGATGCCGCAGAACGCCATCGACCCCGTGCCGATCGCCTGCCAGGTCGTGCAGGGCTTCCAGACCATCCTGAGCCGCAATCTCCACCCGCTCGACACCGGCGTGATCTCGGTGACCCAGATCCACGCCGGCGAGGCGCACAACGTCATCGCCGACGCCTGCGAGCTCGAAGGCACGGTGCGCGCGTTCACACCCGAGGTGCTCGAGCTGATCGAGCGGCGCATGCGGACCGTGGCTGAGCAGACCTGCGCCGCGTTCGAGGCCCGCTGCGAGTTCCATTTCTTCCGCGACTACCCGGCCACCGTGAACCACGGTACCGAAACCGCGTTCGTGCGTCGCACGCTCGGCGCGCTCGCAGGCGAGCAGAACGTGCTCGAGTTCCGCCCGACCATGGGCGCCGAGGACTTCAGCTTCTTCCTGCTCGAAAAGCCCGGCTGCTATTTCGTGATCGGCAACGGCGACGGCAGCCACCGCGATGCCGGCCACGCCGAAGGGCCGTGCATGCTCCACAACCCCAGCTACGACTTCAACGACGCGCTGATCCCGATCGGCGCCTCCATGTGGGTGCGCCTCGCCGAAGCCTGGCTCGCCGCACCGCCGCCGCGCTGACGGCGCCGTCTCTCGCCACACGGTGCTTGCTCTCGATATGTGAAGAGCCCTGCCGGACCTCGCTCCATGCAGATCATCTTGACCATATGTTATTGATCTATATGTATATTCTTAAGTTTCAGCGAGATCGCAGCTCCAGGCGGGCTGCGGCGGCACGGGGCTTGCCGCCGGGCCCGGCAGGGTGGTAGTTTGCCTGCATGATCGCCCGCGCCAGCATCCTGCTGACCCGCCCCGCCAGCGCCTCGCCGCTGTGCCCGGCCGCGCTGCTGCTTTCGCTTCGGCTCCTGCGCTGACCAGCGCAGCAACCCCCACGCGCCAACGG
>JADLDF010000189.1 GCA_020846815.1 Gammaproteobacteria bacterium
AGGTCGCGAGCGTCTTCAGGTAGAAGTCGCGGTTCGGCTTCTTGCGGAAGCCGTGGCCTTCGTCCTTGGCGGCGAGGTACCAGGCCTCGCCGCGGTTGGCGCGCACCTTCTGCACGATCTGCTCGCTTTCCGAGGCCGGCACGCGCGGGTCGTTCAGGCCCTGCACCACCAGCAGCGGCTTGCGGATCATGACCGCGTTGGTCAGTGGCGAAACACGCTGCAGCAGTGCGCGCATGCGCGGGTCGCGCTCGTCGCCGTATTCGGCGCGCCGCAGGTCGCGACGGTAGGTCGAGGTGTTCTGCAGGAAGCTGACGAAGCTGCTGATGCCGACGACGCTGACGCCGCCGCGCAGCCGGTCGCCGTACTGGACCATCGATGCCAGCGACATGAAGCCGCCGTAGGAGCCGCCGGCGACCACGACACGCTTCGCGTCGAACTCGCGCTGCGCGGCGATCCAGACCAGCAGCGAGCCGATGTCGCGCACGGCATCCTCGCGCAGCGCACCGTTGTCGAGGCGGGTATACGTGCGGCCGTAGCCGGTCGAGCCGCGCACGTTCGGCTGCACGACCGCAAACCTCAGCTCGTTGACCAGGAACTGCGTGAAGGCATTGAAGTTCGGCCGCGCCTGCGCCTCGGGGCCGCCGTGGATGTCGACCAGCACGGGGTGCGGGCCGGGAGTGCGCGGGCGCCAGACCCAGGCCGGGACCTGGCGCGGCTGGCCGCCGGCGCGGTCCCAGGTCGGATAGCGCACGAGCTCCGCGGGCACGAAGCGCGCCGGATCGATCGGGCCGGCTTCGCTGCGCGTCCAGCGCACCAGTTCGTTGCGCTCGATCTCGTAGACGAAGGCATCGCGCGGCGACTGCGGTCCGTCGATCGTCATCCCCAGACGCCGGCCGTTGCGGTCGAAACGCAGGTTCGAGATCTCGCCGGGCGGCAGGTTCGCAGGAAGCAGCTCGCGGCGCGCGCCGAGGTCGTAGAGCGCGAGGCGGCTGAAGCCGTCCACGTTCGTGACCCAGGCGATCCAGCGGCCGTCGGCCGAGACCTGCAGGTCTTCGACGTCCCACTGTGCCGGGCCGGCGAAGGGTTCGCGCGAGGCGCCGCTCGCCAGGTCGAGATAAAGGATGCGCGCGAACTCGCTGCCGATGTCCGAGGCGAACCAGATGCCGGCACCGTCGGCCGAGAAGTGGGCCGCGCCGATCGCGACGGTCTCGGCGCTCGGCCTGCCGTCGGGCCCCGTGGTCGTCGGCAGCTGGGTCAGCGTGCCGCCGGACGGGTCGGCGATGAAGAGGTGGCTCTCGTTGACCGAGACCTCGTGGCGCAGCAGCAACCGCGTGCCGTCCGGCGACCACTCGATCGGCCGCAGCTGGCGGTTCTGCGCCGCGATCGCGAGGCGCGGCGCGATGGCGGCTACGGCCGTCGTGCCGCTCGCGAGGGGCGCGCCGGCGATGCCGGTTACGGCTGCCGCGGCAGGCGAGGAGGCAGGCAGCACCGTGGCGACGTCGGTGACGTAGACGTCGTAGTCGATGCCGTTGCGCGCGTTGCCGTGGAATGCGAGCCGCCGGCCATTGGGCGACCAGGCGAGCCCGCCGTGCAGCGAGCGGCCGTCGGTGAGGCGCAGGAAGCTGCGATCGGACGGACGGTAGAGATGCACCTGCGCGTTCTCGTCGCCGCCGCGGTCCTTGAGGAAGGCGATGGTGGTGTCCGCGCCCGGCGCGACGCGCGCTGCGCCCACCGGCTCGGGGAAGAACGTGAGCTGCTCGCGCGCGCCGAGCGGCGTCGCGATGCGGTGCAATTGCTCGGCATCGCCGAAGCGGGTGCCGACGAGGACACCGCCGTCGGGCAGGAAGTCACGGAAGCTCGCGCCGCGGCCGGCCAGCCAGTCGTCGAGTTTCGCGGCGAGCACCGGATCGGGCTCCGGCACACCGTCGAGGACGAGGTTGCCGCGTTCGACGCGGCTGGCCATGGTCGTCGCCGTCGCGGCGGGCGCTTCGGCGGCGCGCGTGGCGCCGGCGGCCAGCGTCGCGGCCGTCGTCAGCAGGACCGTGAGGAGGGCGTGCCCGGTGCGGGCGATGATGGGGCTGCGCATGTCTGCTATGTTGCCGCACCTCCTCTTCGGCCTCCAATCGCGAACGGTGCAACGATGGCAGATCCCCGGCTCCGGCAGAAACTCGAGCGCAAGGAGTTCATCGTCGCGCCCGGCGTGTTCGACATGATGTCGACCATGCTGGCGGTGCGCGTCGGCTTCGACGCGATCTACGCCTCGGGCTACTGGCTGACCGCGTCCTACCTCGGAATCCCCGACGCGGGCATCGCCACCTACACGGACATGCTCGCGCGCATCACCAAGGTCGTCGAGAAGTCGGACGTGCCGGTCATCGCCGATGCCGACACCGGGTTCGGCGGCCTGCTGAACGTGCACCACACCGTCAAGGGCTACGAGCGCGTCGGCGTCAGCGCGATCCAGATCGAGGATCAGGAGTTCCCGAAGAAGTGCGGCCACACGCCCTACCGGCGCGTGGTGCCGATGACGGATATGGTCGCGAAGATCAAGGTGGCGGTAGATGCGCGCAGCAGCCGCGACTTCCTCGTGATCGCGCGCACCGACGCGCGCGGCGGCCATGGCTTCGACGAGGCCGTGCGCCGCGGCCAGGCCTATGCCGAGGCCGGTGCCGACATCGTCTTCGTCGAGGCGCTGCACTCCGAGGACGAGATGCGCCAGGCCTGCGCCGCGATCGCGGCGCCGATGATGGCCAACATGTCCGACGGCGGCAAGACGCCGATCCGCTCCGCGAAGGAGCTCGGCGGCCTCGGCTACCAGCTCGCGATCTTCCCGGCGATGAACGC
>JADLDF010000190.1 GCA_020846815.1 Gammaproteobacteria bacterium
CAGACGCCGCGGCGCGGCGGCCGCATCCGCGTCGCCGGCATGGCGAGCTCGGCGGCCGACACGCTCGACCCGGCCAAGGGGTCGCTGTCGACCGATTACGTCCGCCACTACATGCTCTACAGCGGCCTCACGCGGCTGCGTCCGGACCTGCGACCCGAGCTCGCGCTCGCCGAGGCGCTCGACACCGACGACCAGCGCACCTGGCGCATCCGGTTGCGCCGCGGCGTGCGTTTCCACGACGGGCGGCCGTTGACCGCGGCCGACGTCGTGTACTCGCTGCACCGCCACACCGTCGCGGCCACGGCCTCGAAATTCAAGGCGATCGCCGACCAGTTCGAGTCGATCGAGGCGAGCGGCCCGCTGGAAGCGCACCTGACGCTGCGCGGGCCGAACGCCGACCTGCCGTCGATCCTGGCGGTCTCGCACGCGCTGATCGTGCCCGACGGCACCGTGGACTTCTCGCGCGGCATCGGCACCGGCGCCTACCGCCTGCGCGACTTCAAGCCCGGTGTGCGCACCCTGGTGCAGCGCAATCCCGAATACTGGCGCGACGGCCGGCCCTGGCTCGACGAGATCGAGCTGATCGGCATCCCCGACGAGCTGTCGCGCGTCAACGCGCTGCTGTCGGGCGACGTGCACCTCACCATCGCGCTCGACGCGCGCTCGACGCGCCGCGTACGCGAATCTCCCGGACACGCGTTGCAGGTGACCAAGGGCGGCCTCTACACCAACCTGATCCTGCGTCAGGACCAGCGCCCGACTTCGAGCCCGGACCTGGTGCGTGCGATGCAGTACCTCTTCGATCGGCCGACCATCCAGCGTGCGCTCTACCGCGGCTACGCCACGATCGCCAACGACACGCCGATCCCGCCCGGCCATCCCTATTTCAACGCGGACCTGCCGCAGCGACCCTACGACCCGGAGCGCGCCCGCTTCCATCTGAAGCGCGCCGGCCTGCTCGGCATCCGCCTGCCGGTATACGCTTCGCCGGCCGCGAACCAGTCGGTCGAGATGGCGGCGATGCTGCAGCAGTCGGCGGCCGCCGCCGGCCTCAACCTCGCCGTCAACCGCGTGCCCGCAGACAGCTATTGGTCGAGCCACTGGATGAAGCATCCACTCAGCTTCGGCAATACCAACCCGCGTCCGACCGCAGACCTCGTGTTCAGCACGCTGTTCCAGAGCAGCGCGCCCTGGAACGAGTCGGCCTGGCGCAACGAACGATTCGACTCACTGGTGGTCGCGGCGCGCGCCGAAGGGGACGAGACGCGGCGGCGCGAGATGTACGGCGAGATGCAGCGCCTGGTGCACGAGCACTGCGGTGTCTGCATCCCCGTGTTCATCGACATGATCGACGGCCATGACCGCCGGCTGCGCGGCTTCGGCTCGCTGCCGATCGGCGGCCTCATGGGCTACCAGTTCGCAGAGCACGTCTGGTGGGCGGGCTGAGCTCGTGGCCGCCCCGGTTTCACCGACCGCGATGATCCTGCGCCGCCTCGGCGCGGCGTTGCTGACACTGTGCGGCGTCGCGGTGATCCTGTTCGCGATCACCTCGCTCCTGCCGGGCGACGCCGCCGAGCAGGCACTCGGCCAGGGCGCGACACCGGAGACGGTCGCGGCGCTGCGCTTGGAGCTCGGCCTCGACCGCCCTGCCTACGTGCGCTTCGGCGAGTGGTTTTTCGGCATGCTGCGCGGTGACCCGGGGATGTCGCTGGCAGCGCAGCAGCCGGTGGCGACGCTGATCGGCGAACGGCTGCCGAAGTCGCTGCTGCTCGCCGGCCTGACCGCGCTGCTCGCGACGCCGTTCGCGCTCGGCATAGGCCTGCTGGCCGCGATGCGCCGCGGCTCGGCGCTCGACCGTGCGCTCAGCATCCTGACGCTGTCGATGGTGGCGGTGCCGGAGTTCCTGGTCGCGAGCCTCGCAGTGCTGGTGTTCGCGGTACAGCTGCGCTGGCTGTCGGCGCTCGCGTCGCTGCCGGCGGACTGGACCGCGCTCGACTTCCTGCGCGCCTATGCGATGCCGGTGCTGGCGCTCGGCTTCGTCGTGGTCGCGCAGATGGCGCGGATGACCCGTGCCGCGGTGATCGCCCAGCTCGAGCAGCCCTACGCCGAAATGGCGCGCCTCAAGGGCGTGGGCCCGGTGCGCCTCGTGCTGCGCCACGCGCTGCCGAACGCCGCCGGCCCGATCGCCAATGCCGTGGCGCTCAGCCTCTCCTACCTGCTCGGCGGCGCGATCATCGTCGAGACGATCTTCAACTACCCGGGGCTCGCGAGCCTCATGGTCGATGCGGTCGCGAACCGCGACATGCCGCTGCTGCAGACCTGCGCGATGATCTTCTGCGCGGCCTATCTCACGCTGGTGCTCATCGCCGACGTGATCGCGATCGCCTCGAACCCGAGGCTGCGGCATCGATGAGCCTCCCGTCGCCGCCGACATCCACCATGGCGCCGCAGGCGGCCCCGCCGGGATGCCAACCCTCGCCGCCGCCCGCGGCCGTCGTTCCGCCCGCGGCCGGCTTGCGTCTGCCACTCGCCGGCTGGATCGGGCTGACGATCGTCGTATTCTGGCTGCTCGTCGCGCTGTTCGGCCCCTGGCTCGCCCCGCATCCGGTCGGCGCGATGGTCTCGGAGGACGTGTTCGACCACATCTCCGCAGCCTTCCCGCTCGGCAGCGACTACCTCGGCCGCGACATGCTGAGCCGGATGCTGCACGGCACGCGCTTCACCGTCGGGCTGGCGCTCGTCGCTGCGCTGCTCGCCAGCGGCACCGGCGTCGCGCTGGCGCTGTGGGCGGCGGTCGGCGGCCGCGTGGTCGACGAATCGCTGAGCCGCTTCATGGACACGATGATCTCGGTGCCCAGCAAGATCTTCGCGCTGGTCATGGTCGCAGCCTTCGGCTCGTCGGTGCCGCTGCTGCTGCTGACCGCCGCGGTCACCTACGTGCCCGGCGCCTACCGCATCGCTCGCGCGCTCGCGGTGCAGATCGCAGCGCTCGACTACGTGCAGTCGGCGCGTGCCCGCGGCGAGACGCGTCTCGCGCTCGCACTACGCGAGATCCTGCCCAATCTGCACGCACCGATGCTGGCCGATTTCGGCGTGCGCTTCGTATTCATCGTGCTGCTGCTCGCGGGCCTGAGCTTCCTCGGCCTCGGCGTGCAGCCGCCGGACGCCGACCTCGGCTCGCTGGTGCGCGAGAACCTCGGCGGCCTCAGCGAGGCCGCGCCGGCCGTGCTGATACCGACGTTCTCGATCGCCTCGCTGACCATCGGCGTCAATCTGCTGATCGACGCCCTGCCGGCTGCCGGCGATCGCGCGGGGCGCGGCTGAGATGGACGCCTTCGTCGAGGTGCAGGGCCTGCGGATCGTCACCGATGCCTCGGCGCCGGGCGGCTCTACGACCCTGGTGCACGACGTCTCGTTCGCGATCCCGCGCGGCGAGGTGCTGGCCCTGATCGGCGAGTCGGGCTCCGGCAAGACCACGATCGCGCTGGCGCTGCTCGGCCACGCGCGGCGTGGCTGCCGTATCGAGGGCGGCCAGGTGCGCGTCGGCGACCTGGACCTGCGCGCGCTCAGCTCCCGCGAGCTCGAGGCGGTGCGCGGCATGCGCATCGCCTATGTGGCGCAGAGTGCCGCTGCAGCGTTCAACCCGGCACATACCTTGATGGACCAGGTGATCGAGAGTGCCCGGTTGCGCGGCATCGCGCCGCGCGCGGAACTCGAACGGCGCGCGGTCGCGCTGTTCCAGTCGCTCTCGCTGCCGGATCCGCAGAACATCGGTGGCCGCTACCCGCACCAGGTCTCCGGTGGCCAGTTGCAGCGGATCATGGCGGCCATGGCGCTGGTGGCGGACCCCGATCTCGTGATCTTCGACGAGCCCACCACTGCGCTCGACGTCACCACGCAGATCGAGGTGCTGCGCGCCATCCGCCACGTGCTGCGCGAGCACGGCACGACCGCGGTCTACGTCTCGCACGACCTCGCGCTGGTCGCGCAGCTCGCCGACCGCGTGGTCGTGCTGCAGGGGGGCCGGGTACGTGAGTCCGGCACCGCCGTCGAAGTGCTCGCGGCACCGCGCGATGCCTATACGCAGACGCTGGTCGCAGCGCACCAGCCCGTCGGCCGGAGCTCCGCCGGCGCTGCGCAGGCCCCCGGCTGCACGGGCGGTGCTGCCGCGCCGCAGCCCGTGACGGCGCCGCTGCTGCGCCTGTGCGGCGTCACTGCCGGTTACGGTCCGCGCGATCGCGATGGCCTGCCACGCGCGACCGTGCTGCGCGACCTCGACCTCGAGATCGGGCGCGGCGCGACGCTCGGCGTGATCGGCGAATCGGGCTCCGGCAAGTCGACGCTGGCGCGCGTGATCGCAGGCCTCGTGCCCGCCGCGCGCGGCACGCTCGAGCTCGACGGCGCGCGACTCGCGCCGGCGCTCGAACAGCGGCATCGCGAGGACTTCCGGCGCATCCAGCTGGTGTTCCAGGACGCGGATACCTCCTTGAACCCCGCGCACAGCGTCGAGCGCCTGCTGTCGCGTCCGCTCGAGCTCTATCATGGACAGCGCGGCGCCGCGGCCCGCGCAGAGGTGGCGCGCCTGCTCGACCTGGTGAAGCTGCCGGCGGCGGTCGCGACGCGGCTGCCGCGCGAGCTCTCCGGCGGCCAGAAGCAGCGTGTCAGCCTGGCGCGTGCGCTCGCGGCCGGCCCGGACCTGCTGCTCTGCGACGAGGTCACGGCCTCGCTCGACACCGTGGTCGGCGCGGCCATCCTCGAGCTGCTCGCGAGCCTGCGGCGCGAACTGGGCCTGGCGATGATCTTCATCAGCCACGACATCGCCAACACCCGCGAGATCTGCGACAGCCTGCTGGTGCTGTACGGCGGGCGACGCGTGCAGGGCGGGGACCGCGAAGGGCTGCGCGCCCCTCCCTTCCATCCCTACACGGACCTGCTGGTCGCCTCGGTGCCGCGGATGCGACGTGGCTGGCTCGACGAGGTCGCGCAGCGCCCTGCGCTGCTCGCCGCGCAGGCGGCCAGCGGGCCGCGCGCGGCGCCGGGCCTCTGCCCGTTCCTGCCGCGCTGCGCGGCACGCGTCGCAGGTGTTTGCGACCGCGAGCCGGCGCCGCTGCGGCGCGACGACTCGGGTCGCGAGGTCGTCTGCCACCTCGAGCTCGACCAGCTCGCCGCGTGGCAGGCGGCGGAGATCCGCCGCGTGGAGGCCGGATGAGCGGCGGCCGTTTCGTACGCCTCGGCGCGATCGACCGCCGCCGCATCGAGCTCTTCCTCGATGGTCGGGCGATCGAGGCACTCGAGGGCGACAGCCTGCTGGTCGCGCTGCTCGCGAATGCCGGTACGGTGCGCGACTCGGAGTTCGGCGACGGCGCGCGCGCCGGCTTCTGCCTGATGGGCGCCTGCCAGGACTGCTGGGTCTGGACCGAGTCGGGCGAGCGCCTGCGCGCCTGCACCACGCCGGTGGCGCCAGGCCTGAGGATCTCCACGCGCGGGCCGGAGGGCGGGTGGCTGCGCCGCGGCTGATCGTGGTCGGCACCGGCCCCGCGGGCATCCGTGCCGCCGCGGCGCTGGTGCGCGCCGGCCTTCGTCCGGTGCTGGTCGACGAGGGCGAGCTCGGCGGCGGGCGGATATTCGCGCGCCGCCCGGAGTCCTTGCGCGCCGCCGACGACGACGCCGCGCTCTACGGCCCCGATGCCGCGGCGGCACGGTCGGTGCACGCGGCGTTCGACGCGCTGCGCGACCGGGTCGACTACCGGCCGCGCACGCTCGCCTGGAACCACGTGCCCGGCCGGCTCTACGTCGCGAGCGGCACGCGCAGCGAGACGCTGGAGTACGACGCGCTGCTGATCTCTGCCGGCGCCACCGACCGCCTGCTGCCGGTCGAGGGCTGGCAGCTCGCCGGCACCTATTCGCTGGGCGGCGCGCAGCTCGCACTCAAGACCCAGGCCTGCGCAGTGGGGCGCCGCGTCGCCTTCGTCGGCACCGGGCCGCTGCTCTACCTCGTTGCCGCGCAGTACGCCAAGGCCGGCGCCGGCGTCGCCGGCGTCTTCGACACCTCGCGCTGGGCGCTGCGCCTCGGCGCCCTGCCGCGGCTGCTCGCCGGCTGGCGCCTGCTGCTGCACGGCGCCGGGCTCGAGCTCGCGCTGCGCCGCGCGGGCGTGGCCGTGCACCGGGGCATCGAACCCTCGCGGATCGAAGGCACACCCGCATCCGGCGTCGCCGGCTTCGCCTGGCGCGACGCGCGCGGCAGGTCGCAGCACATCGACTGCGATGCGGTGGCACTGGGCTTCCACCTGCGTCCCGAGGCGCAGCTCGCCGACCTCGCGCGCTGCGCATTCGAGTACCACGCACCGACGCGGCAGTGGCGACCGCGGGTCGATACCGACGGGCGCAGCTCCGTACGCGGCATCTACCTCGCCGGCGATGGTGGGCGCGTGCGCGGCGCCGCCGCGGCCGAAGCCGCCGGCGAGCTCGCCGCACTCGCCGCGCTGCAGGATCTCGGCCTGCCGGTCGACGCGAACGCGATGGCGGCGCTGCGCCTGCGGCTCGCGACGCTGGAACGCTTCGCCGACGGCCTCGCCGCGGCCTTCCCGTGGCCGGCCGGCCTCGCCGCCCGCGTCGGCGACGCAACCCTGGTCTGCCGCTGCGAGGCGATCACCGCGGGCGAGCTGCGCCGTGCCTGCAGCGAAGGCGGCGCGCGCGAAGCGAATCGCGCCAAGGCATTCTCGCGCGTCGGCATGGGCCGCTGCCAGGGCCGCTACTGCGGCGAGGCAGCCGCCGAGATCATCGCCGCGGCAAGCGGCGCGTCGCACGAAGACGTCGGCCGGCTGCGCGCCCAGGCGCCGGTGAAACCGTTGCCGCTGTCGACCCGGAGCGAATCGTGAGCCGGAGCTCGCAGCCATGAAGCGCGGCTCGCAGACTCGCGCCGGCAGCGACGTGCTCGTCGTCGGCGGCGGCCTGGTCGGCACCTCGGCCGCATTCTTCCTCGCACGTCGCGGCCGGCGCGTGACACTGCTCGAGCGCTTCCTCGTCGGCCAGCAGGCGAGCGGCACCAACTTCGGCAACGTGCGCCGCCAGGGGCGGCCGGCATTCGAGATCCCGCTCGCGAACCGCGCGCTCGCAAGCTGGCGGCGCATGCCCGAGCTCACCGGCACAGACGTAGAGTTCCTGCCACATGGCCACCTGCGGATCTGCTACCGCGACCGGCCCGAGTATCTTGCCCGCTTCCATGCCCATGCAGCCGAGGTCGCGCCGCTCGGTCTGCCGCTCGAAGTGCTCGAGGGCGCCGCCCTGCACGCGCGCTTTCCCTTCCTCGGCTCCGACGTGCTTGCCGGCTCGTTCTCGCCCGAGGATGGTCACGCCAACCCGCGGCTCGTTTCGCCGGCGTTCGCGCGCGGGGCGCGCGCCGCGGGCGCGAGCGTGCAAGAAGCGGTCGAGGTCCGCGGTATCGTCCACGATGGCCGCGACTTCCGCGTCGACGCCGCCGACGGCCGCACGTTCGCCGCGCCGGCACTGCTGCTCGCTGCCGGTGCCTGGTCGAGCGCGTTCGCGGCGGCCTTCGGCGAGCCGGTCGCGCTCACCACCCGGGCGCCGACGATGTCGGTCACCGAGCCCGTGCCGTATGCGATCGGACCGTCGATCGGCGTGTCGACGCCCGTGGAGCTCGAATCGGTCTACTTCCGCCAGGTCCCGCGCGGCAACGTGATCATCGGCGGCAGCACCCGCGGGCCGTCCTGGACCGACGAGCGTCGCGCGCCGGTCGTAGCAGAGAACACGCTGAGCCAGCTCGCCCAGATCGAGCGGCTCGCGCCCGCGCTCGCACGTTTGAACCTGATCCGCGTCTGGAGCGGCGTCGAGAGCTATCCGCCCGACGATACGCCCGTGATCGGCGCGAGCCGGCGGCAACCGGGCCTGTTCTACGCCTTCGGCTTCTCTGGCTCGGGCTTCCAGATTGGTCCAGGAGTGGGCGAGACCCTGGCCGAGCTGATCGCGACCGGCTCGACGCCGATCGACCTCGGCCCCTATTCGATCGCGCGCTTCGGGCGCTGAGCCGGAATCCCTCGGTCAGGCGACGCGCACCCGGATGCGTTGCTGATCTCGCGCTTCTATTCGGTACTGAGCCTCCCCTCCTGGCTCAGCCAGGCACTTCCCGCGTCAGCAACTCGACCATGCGCGTCCGCAAGCCGGGGCCGATGGCCTTCCGGCGCGCCATGGTCTCAGCCATCGCCGACATCGATCAGCGCGCTCTTGTAGCGCAGGTTGCCCTTGAAGGCCTCGACGCCGAGGTCCTTGCCGATGCCCGAGCTCTTGAAGCCGCCGGTCGGGATCGCAAAGTCGTTGCTGCGGCCGTAGCGGTTGACCCAGACGCTGCCGGCCTCGATGCGGCGGATCGCGCGCAGCGCGCGGTCGATGCTGCCGGTGTGCACGCCGGCCGCGAGGCCGTAGATGCTGTCGTTGGCGAGCGCGTAGCCCTGCTCGTCGTCGTCGAACGGCTGCACCGTCAGCACCGGGCCGAAGATCTCCTCGCGCACCGCCGTCATCGCCGGCTGCACGTCGACCAGCACCGTCGGCGCGTAGAAGCAGCCGCCGCGCACGGCGTCGAGCGCTGCGCCGCCGGTCAGCGCGCGCGCGCCCGCGGCTCGCGCCTCGTCGACGATGCGCTGCACGCGCTCGGCCTGGCGCTCCGAGACGATCGGCGAGAACGTCGTCGCCGCGCGCCACGTCTGGCCCGGCTGCACCCGCGCCGCTTCCTCGACGACTTTCGCGACCAGCGCATCGGCGATGCGCCGCTGCACGATCAGCCGCGAGCCGGCGTTGCAGACCTGGCCGGCGTTGCCGAGGATCGCGCGCGCGACCAGGCTCGCGACGCGGCCGAGATCGCGCACGTCGTCGAACACCAGCTGCGGGCTCTTGCCGCCGAGCTCGAGCGTGACCGGCTTGGGGCCGGCCTGCGCGCAGCGCGCCATGATCGCGCTGCCGGTGCGGTTCGAGCCGGTGAAGGTCAGCTTGCCGACCAGCGGATGTGCGGCGATCGCATCGCCGGTGCTCGGCCCGAGGCCGTTGACCACGTTGAAGACCCCGGCCGGCAGCCCGGTGCGCAGCGCGAGCTGCGCGAGCCGCAGCACCGAGAAAGGCGTCAGCTCCGAGGGCTTCAGCACCACGGCATTGCCCGCGGCCAGCGCCGGCGCGCATTTCCAGGCCGCCATCGCCAGCGGGAAGTTCCAGGGCGCGATCGCGCCGACCACGCCGATCGGCTCGGCGATGACCAGGCCCAGGCTGTCGCTACGGGTCGCGGCGACCTCGCCGCCATGCTTGTCGGCGAGCTCGGCGAAAAAGCGGATCGTCTCCGCGGTATAGGGCACGTCCCAGGCGACGGCTTCGCGGATCGGGCGCGTCGAGCCGACGGCTTCGAGCCGTGCGAGCGTCTCGACGTCGGCTTCGACCAGATCGGCCCAGCGGCGCAGCAGCCGCGCCCGCTCGCGCGGCGCGATCCGGCCCCAGCCGCTGGTCTCGAGCGCAGCCCGCGCGGTGCGGGCCGCGCGATCGACCAGCTCCGCGCCGGCATCCGGTATCGCCGCGTAGACCACGCCGTCCGAAGGCCGCCGCACCTCGATCGACTCCGGCCCCGCCACGAGCTCGCCGCCGATCCAGTGGCCGCGCGGCAGCTCGACCGCCGCCGGGTCGAAATCCAGCGCAGCGCTCATTCGCATCCCTCCATGGCCGGCCAACGGCTCGACGTCTGACGAGCCGCCAAGACAGCATAGGCCCCCCGCTCCGCAAGGGCTGCCGTTTGCTTCCCGCTATCCGGCATCCGCCGCCACCGCCCTCGGATCACTTTGGCAGAATATTCTTCCGCGACGGTCGCACCCTGAACGGCAGGGGAAACCGTCACGCCCCAGGGGGAATCACCATGGCCAGCACCGCAGGAATTCCGCTCGGCAGCACCGGCGCGCTCGCGGCCTCACCTGCCGCAGTCGCCGCGGTCCGCTCGCGCATCGCCTCCATCGACGTGATGCGCGGCCTCGTGATGCTGTTCATGCTCGTCGATCACGTCCGCGAGGCCATCTACCTGCACAAGCAGGTCGCCGATCCGATGGACGTCGATTCGACCGAGCCCGCGTTGTTCCTGACGCGGCTCTGCGCGCATCTCTGCGCACCGACCTTCGTGTTCCTCACCGGCCTCGGTGCCTGGCTGTACGCCAACCCGGCCTCGGGCACGCCGCGCTCCCCGAGCGGCTTCCTGATCAAGCGCGGCCTGCTGCTGATCGTGCTCGAGCTCACGGTCATCAACTTCGCCTGGGCCGGCGACATGCCGCCGAAGACGCTCTGGCTCCAGGTCATCTGGGCGATCGGCATCAGCATGGTCGTGCTCGGGCTGCTGTCGAGCCTGCCGCGCGTGCTGCTCGCGGTGCTCGGCTTCGCGATCGTCTTCGGGCACAACCTGCTGACACCGCTGCAGTTCGAGCCGGGCCATCCGCTGTTCGCGATCTGGACGATCCTGCACGAGCGCGCCTTCCTCGTATCCGAGGGCGCGCTGAAGATCAAGGTCACCTATCCGGTGCTGCCGTGGATCGGTGTGATCCTGCTCGGCTACGTCGCCGGCCCGATCTATGCGCGCGCGGTCTCGACCGAGCGCCGCATACGCTTGCTGCTGCTGCTCGGCTTCGGCTGCCTCGCACTGCTGCTGGTGCTGCGCGGCTTCAACATCTATGGCGAGACGCTGCCCTGGGTGGAGCGCGGCGACGCCGTGCGCACGCTCATGGACTTCTTCAACTACACCAAGTATCCGCCGTCGCTGTGCTTCCTGCTGCTGACGCTCGGCATCGCCTTCCTGCTCATGGCCTGGTTCGAGCGCCGCGATGGCGTGCTGACGCGCGCGATCGCCGACATCGGCGGCGCGCCGATGTTCTTCTACATCCTGCATCTCTACGTGCTGCTGGTGCTGCAGAAGCTCGCGGTGGCGACGCTCGGCGCGAACCACGGCGAGCGCTGGGGCGTCGACTCGGTCGCCTGGATCTGGATCGGCGCCACGGTGCTCATCGTGCTGCTCTACTTCCCGACGCGCGCCTTCGGCCAGTACAAGCGCCGCACCAAGCGCGCCTGGGTCAAGTACTTCTGAGGCCACGGCCGAGGTGAGCACGCCGCCCGCTGCGCCGACGACGGCGCCCGCCCCGCTGACGCTGCGCGAGCTGACGCCGGCCGACCTGCCGGCCGCGCTCGCGCTGACGCGCGCGCAGCGCTGGTCGCACCAGATGCACGACTGGACGCTGCATCTGCGCCTCGGCCGCGGCTTCGGCGTCCAGGATGCCGAAGGCAGGCTGCTCGGCACGGCGCTGTGGTGGGACTGGGACGGCCGGCTCGCGACACTCGGGCTGGTCGTGGTCGATCCCGACTGCCAGGGCCGCGGCATCGGCCGCCGCCTGATGCAGGCGATCCTGGCCGAGACCGGTACGCGCCCGGTGGGCCTGGTCGCGACCGCAGCCGGAGAACGCCTCTATGTGGACCTCGGCTTCGTCCGCACCGGCGGCATCCTGCAATGCCAAGGCGAGGTACGGGCCGCGGCGACGCCGCCGGCACTGCCGGACGTGCGCCTGCGCCCCGCCCTCGCCGGCGACCGCTCCGCGCTGCTCGCACTCGATGCCGCGGCAGTCGGCACCCCGCGTACCACCCTGATCGACGCCGTGCTCGAGGCCGGCCGGCCAGCGCTGCTGGCGCTGCGTGGCGAGCAACCGGTCGGCTTCGCGCTGCAGCGGCCGGCCGGCAGTGGCGTCACGGTCGGCCCACTGGTGGCCGATGACGAGGCAACCGCGGTCGCGCTGGTCGCGCAGGCGCTCGACTCGATCGAAGGCCTCGTACGTCTCGACGTTCCCGCGACTGCAGGCGCGCTGGTCGACTATCTCGGCAGCCGCGGCCTCGCGACCGTCGACCGCGTCACCGCGATGCTGCGTGGCCAGGCGCCGCCGACCCACGGCACGGCGCAGCGGTTCGGCCTCGTGTCCCAGGCGTTTGGATGAATCGCACCCTGCGGCTTCCCGCTGTCCGGCTGGAGCCCGGACCCATACGAGCTGCCGGGCGTAGCCTGTAATGCCGGCGTCATCGCGCGGGCCAGCCTCCGGGGGGGCCTGATCGGCCGGCAGAGCCGCTACTAGGCTGCAGCCGCGACGAGCGCAGCGTCGGCATCCGAACAACGCCGAGCGCGCCGGGCGGAATGCTCAGAACTCGTACCGCGCACGGATCTGATACTGGCGCAGCGCTCCGGGGGCGACCCACAGCGCCGCGTACGAGGACGGGTAGTACTGCTCGTCGAACAGATTCGTGACCTCACCGGTCACGACCAGCGAGTCGGTCACCTCGAAGGACGCCTGCAGCCGCACCAGGGTGTACGAAGGCAGGAAGAACGTCGTGCCGGTCTCGCCGAGGCGCTCGTCGACGTAATTGACCCCGGCGCCGACGGTCAGGTTGCGCTGCGCGAGCTTGAAGTCCTTGAAGAGCAGGAGGTTGGCACTGTGCTCCGGGATGTTGATCAACGGGTCGCCCACTGCGACGACCCTGCCGAAATCCGGATCGCGCACGTTCGAGGCCGACTCGGCCTTGGTATAGGCATAGGCGAAGTTGAAGCGGAAATCGGCCGGCAGCTCGCCCGAGGCTTCGAGCTCGAGGCCTTCGCTCCTGGCCTCGCCGATCGCGAGCGAAAAGCCGGCGTTGGCCGGATCCGCGGTGATGACGTTGGACTTCTCCATCTTGAACACCGCGACCGTGCCGTTGATGCGGCGGTCGAACGCGGCGAACTTCAGCCCCACCTCGTACGATTCCGCCTCTTCCGGCTCGAAAGGCCGCCGCTGGAAGTCGAAGCCGCTGTTCGGCCGGAAGCCGCGCGCCCAGGCCGCGTACCAGGTCAGCTGATCCGAGCTTTCGTAGACCAGGCCCACCTGCGGGCTGAACTCGGTGACATCCTGCGGCGGCGGCCTCGTGCCCGTCCGAACGTCGAAGTTCTGTTCGAACTTGTCGTAGCGACCGCCGAAGCGGAACTTGAACTGCTCGGTGAGATCGACCTGATCCGTCAGGTAGAAGCCGAGTGCCTTCTGGTGCTCGGTGTCGTTGAAGTTGACGGCCGTGCTCGCCGCGGGCGGCGTCGTCAGCGGCTGGTTGCCGTAGACGGGGTTGTAGATGTCGACCGCGTTCATGACCGCCAGCGACGTGGTCGCAGTGTAGACGGGCGGCCGGTACCGGTCCTGGTAGCGCCGCAGGTCGAACTCCTCGTAGTCCGCGCCGAGCATCAGGTGATGGGTCATCGAACCGAGGCTCGCGCTGCCGCTGAGCTCGATCCGGCCGACGGCATCGGTGGAGTCGTAATCCGAGAACCGTCGCTGCCGCGCGAGGGTCCGGCCGTCGGCGAAAAAGCGGTTGCGCCCGGCCGCGAAATCCGGGTTCTGCCCGAAGCCCTTCAGCGCGGTCTCGCGGTGCGCAGCGCCCACTAGCAGCGACCAGGTGTCGGAGAAATCGTGCTGGAACTGGAGCTGGTGGCCGCGGACACGTGCGACGTTCGGCCCATCGCCCGGCTCGCCGAGATAGCGCGAGTTCGGGATCAGGCCGAGCACGTTGTTGACTGCCAGCACGCCGCGATCGAAGGGGATTTCCTGCTTCGACCATTCGAACTCGTACCAGATCGAGGAAGCATCCCCGAGCTTGGCGAAGATCGACGGCGAGACGAACTGGCGATTGGATTCGACGGTATCGCGAAAACTCTCGGCATCTTCATAGGCGCCGTTGATCCGCACGGCCACGCGGTCGTTCAGCGGCGTGGTGTAGTCCGCTTCGGCGCGGCGGAAAGCGTAGCTACCGCCGGCGAGCGCAATGCTGCCCTGGGATTCGAACTGCGGCTTCTTGGTACTGATGGCGACCGTGCCGCCGGGCTCACCGCGACCGAACAGCGCCGAACCGGGGCCCTTGAGGACTTCGATCCGCTCGATCGACGAAGTGTCGCGGATACCGCCGAACCCGCGCGCACCATTGAAACCGTTGACGAGATAGCCGGACGGCACGTTCAGATCGCCCGCGAACCCGCGAATGGCGAAGCTGTCCCAGACGCCGCCGAAGGTGTTCTGCCGCGCGACGCCCGCGGCCAGATCGAGCGCATCGTTCAAACGAACGACACCGACCGCCTGCAGGACTTGGGCATCGATGACCTGCACGGCCTGGGGAAGGTCCTCGAGGGCGACGTCGCCGCGGTAGTGCGCCCGCTGGGCCTGCACCACGACCTCGCTGACCTCCTTCGAACCCGCATCGGGTTCGGACTGTGCGTGAGCCGGTGCCCCGATGGACACGAACAACAAGCCTGTGCCCGCGGCGGCGA
>JADLDF010000191.1 GCA_020846815.1 Gammaproteobacteria bacterium
CGCCTTGATCAGCACCGGATAGCCGATCCGCTCCGCTTCCCGCGCCAGCGTCGCGCCCGACTGGTCCTCGCCCTCATAGCCCGGCACCACCGGCACACTGGCTTGCGACATCAGCCGCTTGGCCCGCGCCTTGTCGCCCATGGCGTGGATCGCCGCCGGCGGCGGACCGACGAAGCACAGGCCGGCGTCGATGCAGGCCTGCGCGAAGCCGGCGTTCTCGGACAGGAAGCCGTAGCCCGGGTGGATCGCGTCCGCGCCACTGCGCCGCGCGGCCTCGAGGATCACCTCGCCGCGCAGGTAGCTCGCGCTCGCCGGCGGCGGCCCGATGCGCAGCGCCTGGTCGCAGGCACGCACGTGCGGCGCCCGTGCATCGGCGTCGGAGAACACCGCGACCGTGCCGACGCCGAGCCGTCGCGCCGTGCGCGCGATGCGGCAGGCGATCTCGCCGCGGTTCGCGATCAGCAGGCGCTGCGGCAGCTTCACGGCGCGGGCTCCGGATCGTGCGCCGGCACGGGCGGACCCCAGCGCGGCGCACGCTTTTCCGGCACGGCCGTGAGCTCGACCGACAGCGACGCATTGGAAGCCGCAGCGTCTTCACCCCCGGCCGTGGACTGGGTCGTCATCGCTCGCTCTCCTGCTACATCCGGAACACGCCGAAGCGCGTCTCGGGGATCGGCGCGCGCAGCGCCGCGGCCAGCCCGAGCGCGAGCACCCGTCGCGTATCGGCCGGGTCGATGATGCCGTCGTCCCAGAGCCGCGCCGAGGCGTAGTACGGATGCCCCTGCGTCTCGTACTGGGCGCGGATCGGCGCGGTGAAGGCCGCCTCCTCCTCGGCGCTCCAGCGACCGCCGCGCGCCTCGATGCCATCGCGACGCACCCGCGCGAGCACGGTGGCCGCCTGCTCACCCCCCATGACGCTGATGCGCGCATTCGGCCACATCCAGAGGAAGCGCGGCGAGTAGGCGCGGCCGCACATGCCGTAGTTGCCTGCGCCGAAGCTGCCGCCGACGATGACGGTGAGCTTCGGCACCTTCGCACAGGTGACGGCCGTGACCATCTTGGCGCCGTGCTTGGCGATGCCCTCGTTCTCGTACTTGCGGCCCACCATGAAGCCGGTGATGTTCTGCAGGAACACCAGCGGGATACCGCGCTGGCAGCACAGCTCGATGAAGTGCGCGCCTTTGAGCGCCGACTCCGAGAACAGGATGCCGTTGTTGCCGAGGATCCCGACCGGGATGCCTTCGATGCGGGCGAAGCCCGTGACCAGCGTCGCGCCGTAGCGCGCCTTGAACTCGTCGAGCTCGCTGTCGTCGACGATCCGGGCGATGATCTCGCGGATGTCGTAGGGCTTTCGCGGATCGGCGGGCACGACGCCGTAGAGGTCTTCGACCGGATGGCGCGG
Organism: Gammaproteobacteria bacterium; assembly: GCA_020846815.1. The sequence continues at coordinate 1,403 of JADLDF010000191.1, forward strand.
CGGACGGGGCGGCGCGAGCTCGATCCGCGCGGCGCTCGTACAGGGCGGCTGCCCGAGCCGCGCGACGATGCGCCGCGCACGCCCGAGCGCATCGGCATCGTCCTCGGCGAGGTGGTCGGCGACGCCGGAGAGCCGCGTGTGCACGTCGCCGCCGCCGAGATCCTCGGCCGAGACCTCCTCGCCGGTCGCGGCCTTCACCAGCGGCGGCCCGCCCAGGAAGATCGTGCCCTGCTCGCGCACGATGATCGATTCGTCGCTCATCGCCGGCACGTAGGCGCCGCCGGCCGTGCAGCTGCCGAGCACCACGGCGATCTGCGGGATCCCTTCCGCCGACATGCTCGCCTGGTTGTAGAAGATCCGGCCGAAATGCTCGCGATCGGGGAACACCTCGTCCTGGCTCGGCAGGTGCGCGCCGCCGGAATCGACGAGATAGATGCAGGGCAGCCGGTTCTCGCGCGCGATCTCCTGCGCGCGCAGGTGCTTCTTCACGGTCAGCGGGTAGTAGGTGCCGCCCTTGACCGTGGGGTCGTTGCAGACGATCACGCACTCTCGGCCGGACACACGGCCGATGCCGGTGATGATGCCGCCGGCCGGCGCCTCATCGCCATACAGGCCCTGAGCGGCGAGCGGCGAGAGCTCGAGGAACGGCGTGCCCGGATCGAGCAGCAGCTCGACGCGCTCGCGCGGCAGGCGCTTGCCGCGGGCCAGATGGCGCGCCCGCGCCGCCTCGCCGCCGCCCTCGGCCACCTTGGCGAGGCGCGCGCGCAGGTCCGCCACCAGCGCCTGCATGGCCGCGGCATTGGCACGGAACTCCTCACTGCGCGGATTCAGCGCGGACTCGATCACGGGCATGGAACCGACCTCGGGCCGTGCCGGCTGTCACCAGCTTGCAGCCATTGCTCGATTGTCGGACAATAGCACCACCTCAGCAGCGAGGGCAACCACCATGCCCGGACTCGATGCCTGCGACTTCGACTTCGGCCTCGGCGAGACGCTCGACGAGGTCCGCGACACGGTCCGCCGCTTCGCGCGCGCCGAGATCGCCCCGCTCGCCGACGCAGTGGATCGCTCCAACCAGTTCCCGTCGGAGCTCTGGCCGCGCTTCGGCGCACAGGGCCTGCTCGGTCTGACCGTTTCCGAACGCTGGGGCGGCAGCGATCTCGGCTATCTCGCGCACACCATCGCGATGGAGGAGATCTCGCGCGCCTCGGCTTCCGTGGGCCTCTCCTATGGCGCGCACTCCAACCTCTGCGTGAACCAGATCCGGCTCAACGGCAGCGACGCGCAGCGCGACCGCTACCTGCCGAAGCTCGTCACCGGCGAGCACGTCGGCGCGCTGGCGATGTCCGAGCCCGGCGCCGGCTCCGACGTGACCTCGATGCAGCTGCGCGCCGAGCGCCGCGGCGACGACTACCGCCTCACCGGCCGCAAGATGTGGATCACCAACGGTCCGGACGCCGACGTGCTCGTGGTCTATGCGAAGACCGACCCGCAGGCTGGTCCGCGCGGCATCACGGCCTTCATCGTCGAGCACGGCTTCCCGGGGTTCTCGACCGCGCAGAAGCTCGACAAGCTCGGCATGCGCGGCTCGAACACCTGCGAGCTGCTGTTCGAGGACTGCGTCGTGCCCGCGGCCAACGTCCTCGGCCAGGTCGACGGCGGCGTGCGGGTGCTGATGAGCGGCCTCGACTACGAGCGCGCCGTGCTCGCCGGCGGCCCGCTCGGCATCATGGCGGCGGCGCTCGACCTGGTACTGCCCTATCTGCACGAGCGCCGGCAGTTCGGCGAGCCGATCGGCCACTTCCAGCTCATGCAGGCCAAGATCGCCGACATGTA
>JADLDF010000192.1 GCA_020846815.1 Gammaproteobacteria bacterium
GCTTCCGCGCGCTGCCGCTCGCCACGCAGCGCGAGATCCACGAGCTGTTCACGCGCAGCGCCGGCGAGATCCTCGACCACTGGTTCGAGGCCGAGCCGCTGAAGGCGCTGCTCGGTTTCGATTCGGTGGTGGGCAATTACGCGAGCCCCTACACGCCCGGCAGCGGCTACGTGCTGCTGCACCATGCTTTCGGCCAGGTGAACGGCAAGAGCGGCGCCTGGGGCCACGCGCTCGGCGGCATGGGCGCGATCACCCAGGCCATGGCGCGCGAGGCGGCGCGCCTCGGCGTGCACATCGAGTGCGACGCGCCGGTGCGCCGCGTGTTGACGCAGCACGAGGAGCCAAGCCGCACGGCGCGATCCGCGCGCTCCGGCGCGGGCGTCGGCGATGACGATGGTGATCGCGATGGCGGCGCCGGTGCCGCGCAGCCCGCCGCGCGCGGCCGCGACGCTGACTGGGCGACGCCGCGCGCGACCGGCATCGAGCTCGAGGACGGCCGCGTGTTCGAGGCCACGACCATAGCGGCCAATGTCGGCCCGAAACCGCTGTTCCTGTCGATGCTCGACGCCGACGATCTGCCGGCCGACTTCCGCGCCCACATCGAACGCTTCCGCGTCGGCTCGGCGACGTTCCGCATGAACGTCGCGCTCGCTGCGCTGCCGCGCTTCGACTCGCGCCCCGCCGCCAGCGGCGATGCGCATCTGGGCGCAGGCATCATCGTCGCGCCTTCGCTGCGCTACATGGACCGCGCGTTCGCCGACGCGCGCCTGCACGGCGTGTCGCGCGAGCCGGTCGTCGAGATGCTGATCCCCTCGACGCTCGACGACTCGCTCGCTCCGCAAGGCGCGCACGTCGCGAGCCTGTTCTGCCAGCACTTCGACTACCACCTGCCCGCCGGCCGCAGCTGGCAGGACGAGACCGAGCGCGACGCCGCGGCCGAGCTCGTGATCGACACCGTCGAGCGCTTCGCGCCGGGCTTCCGCGCCAGCGTGATCGCACGCTCGGTGCTCTCGCCGCTCGATCTCGAGCGCCGCTTCGGCCTCGCCGGCGGCGACATCTTCCACGGCGCGCTCGGCCTCGACCAGCTCTGGGCGGCGCGTCCCGTGCTCGGCTGGGGCGACTACCGCACGCCGGTGCGCGGCCTCTGGCTGTGCGGCTCCGGTGCGCATCCGGGCGGCGGCGTCACGGGCCTGCCGGGCCACAATGCCGCGCGCGCGATCCTCGCACGGCGCTGATCGACGCACCGAGGACGAGGAACGACGCGCGATGCGCATCCTGCACACCCTGCTCTCGAGCGGCTTCGCCGGCACCGAGCGCGCGACCGCCGAAATGTGCAATGCGCTCTGCGATGCGCACGAGATCATGCTCGCCCTGCGCCGCGGCCATCGCAACCGCGCCGGCGTGTCGATCGTCGATCATCTCGACCCGCGCGTGCAGGTACACATGCTCGGCGACTGGTTCCCCGGTCCGGGGCTCGCGCGCCTGGTGCGCGAAGGGCGCCCCGACGTGATCCACACCCATCTGCGCAAGAGCACGCGCCTGGTCTCCCGCCTGCGCCCGCGCTGCGCCACGATCGCGACGCTGCACATGTGGGTCAACGGCCCGCATTTCCTGCAGATGGACGGCCTGATCGTGATCGCGCAGTGGCAGAAGCGCGATCTCGGCGGCTACCGCGGTCGCGTGTTCGACATCAACGAATCGCTGCTGCCGCATCCGCGGCTGGAAGCGGCACGCATCGCGCAGCTGCGGGTCGAGTGCGGCGCGGCACCCGGCGAGCTGCTGATCGGCGGAGTCGGCCGGCTGGCGCACTCGAAGGGCTTCGACGTGCTGATCCGCGCACTGCGCGAGGCGGCGCTGCCGCGGGCGCGCCTCGCGCTGATCGGCGACGGACGCGAGCGGGCCGAGCTCGAGAAGCTCGCCGCCGGCCTGCCGGTGCGCTTCCTCGGCTTCCGTGCGGACGCGAAGGACTTCTACCAGGCCTTCGACCTTTTCGTGAGCCCATCGCGCAGCGAGCCGCTCGGCCGCGTGCTGTTCGAAGCGCTCGATGCCGGCGTGCCCGTGCTCGCGACCCGCACCCAGGGTCCTGCGGAGATCCTCGCGCGCTATCCCGGGCGGCTCGTGCCGATCGACGACGTCGGCGCCATGGCCGGCGCACTGCGCGAGCTCGCCGCCGCGCCGCCGCCGCGCACGATGCACGATCTCTCGCCCTACCATCTCGACAACGTCCGCCGCGAAACCGAGGCGGCCTACCGCGAGCTGATCGCCGCACGCGTGCGCACCTGATTCGGCTCGGATCGCGCGCCGCAACGCAACGCGCAGCAGCGTCGCGCGGCCGCGAGTGCCGGGGCAAACATGCGAAGCCCGTCCCGGTCGAGGCCGAGATGGGCGCCGATGCATTCCAGGACCAGCGATGTCGCATCGCGCCGGCCGAGTGCCGGGGCAGACATGCGGGGCGTCAGTCGAGGCCGAGATGGGCGCCGACGCGCTCGAGGATCAGCGGCGTCGCATCGTGCCAGCCGAGCGTCGCGAGCCGCGTCTGCAGCGCAGCCGAGGCCGCCGGGTCGTCGAGCAGCCGCGTGCACTCAGCAGCCACCGACTCCACCGCCGGCGCGGCGACTACGCCGAGTGCTGCGGCGCGCGCGATTCGCGCCGCCTGATCGCCGGCGATCGGCACGGCGACGCAGGGCCGGCCGAGCGCCAGCGCCTGCGCGAGCGTGTCGCCGCCGTTGACCAGTACCAGGCGCGCGCGGCGCAGCAACGCCATCAACGCGCCCGCCGGCACGCCGCGCAGCAGGACCAGCTGCGCCGCGTTCGCGACCGGCACGTCGAAGGCCGGACCGCCGACCACGA
>JADLDF010000193.1 GCA_020846815.1 Gammaproteobacteria bacterium
CGAATACCGGCTCACCGAAAAAGGCCTCGCGTTCTACCCGATCGCGCTCTGCCTCTGGATCTGGGAGAACCGCTGGGGCGGCGAGTTCGGCCTGCCGCCGCGCCTGCTGCACCTGCGCTGCGGCAAGACGCTGAATCCTGTGATGACCTGCGGCCACTGCAGGGGCGAGATCGACCCGCACGAGGTCGAGTTCGAGCCCGGGCCCGGCGCGCAGCGCTACGCGGCGGCGAGCCGCGCGACGCGGCGCCGCCAGGGCCCGCCGACCTCGCCCGGCGACGGCGTCGACACCACGATGTTCCATTCGGTCGACACCGTGGGCGATCGCTGGACCGCGCTGCTGGTCGCGGCCCTGTTCTTCGGACTGCAGCGCTACGACGACATCAACGCCGCGCTCGGCATCGCCACCAACATCCTCGCCGACCGGCTGCGCCGGCTGCTCGCCGCCGGCGTGATCGAACAGCACCTCTACCAGGACCGGCCGCCACGCTACGAATACCGGCTGACCGCCAAGGGCTGGGACCTGTTCCCGTTCACGATCGCGCTGCACGACTGGGGCTCGCACTGGATCCCATCGCCCCACGGGCCAGGCCTGAAGCTGCGCCACGCCCCCTGCGGCCACCGGCTGCGCGGCGTGATGACCTGCGGCGCCTGCCAGGCGCCGATCGAACCGCAGGACGTCACGGTGCGCGGTGCGACGCGCTGGGCCACAGCGCGCCGCGAGCCTCCGGCCGGTAAAAAGCCGGCGCGGCGCAGCGCACGGGCGCCGACGCCGGCACCGGGCGCAGCGCGGCGCTGAAGCGAGAACGCTCGAGAGCGGCGCACGGTGCGGCGGCAGCACGCGCTTCAGCCCGCTTTCGGCCGGCGCGGGAACCAGGGGACGAAGCCGCTGGTGCGCGCGACGTAGTCCTCGTAGCCGGGACGCTTTTTCAGCATGCGCCGCTCGACCAGTTCCTTGCCCATCATGCCGAGGATCGACCAGGTCATGAACGCCGGCGCGAACACCGTGACCCAACCCCAGGGCACCTCACAGGCGACCAACCAGTAGCCCCACCAGACACAGCTCTCGCCGAAGTAGTTCGGATGGCGCGAGTAACGCCACAGGCCCGAATCCAGCACCTGGCTCGCGTTGGCCGGCTCGCGCTTGAACTGCGCGAGCTGCCAGTCGGCGATCCCCTGGAAGACCACGCCGAACAGCGTCAGCGCAGCGCCGACGCGCGCCAGCATGCCGATCCGGGCCGGTTCGGGTGCCGTCTGCGCGACGATGAACGGCGCCAGCGCGAGGAACACGATCGCGCCCTGGTAGAGGTTGATCCGGATCAGGCTGTGCCAGGCGAAGTTCTTGCCCTGCTGTTCGACGTGCTGGCGGAAGCGCGCGTAGCGCGGGTCTTCGCGCCCCCAGTTGCGCCACGCGAGATAGCCGCCGAGCCGCAGCGCCCAGATCGTCGCCAGCAGCGCCAGCAGTTCGCGCCGCGGCTCGGCGCCGGCGCCGACCACCAGGCCCGCGATCGCGGCCAGCGCGATGCAGGGCGCGAACCAGATGTCGACCAGGCTGGAGTCGCGCGTCGCCAGGCTCACGACCCAGAGCAGCGTGAACGAGCCGAATACGATCGTCGCATCGACGAGCGCGAGCTGCATCAGATCCTCGAGCATGGTCGCCTCCCCCAAAGCGCCCTCGATGGCCGTTGCGGCCACCCTGAAGAAGGGCAGCCTACTGGCGCCCGGCGTGGCTTGCAATATTGAACTTCGAGCCCGGGCCGTCTCAGACCGAAATCGCTCCCGAACCCGGCAACGGCCAGCCGAGGCGCGCGGTGCGCGCGATCTCGGCATCGATGCGCGACGCGACCGGGTCCGGCCAAGTTGCGGTGCGGCGGGTGTCGAGGTTCGCCGCCGTCGAAAGGTACTCGAGCACGCTCGCCAGCCGCTCGCGCGTCTCGTCGACCAGGAACACCAGGCCCTGGGCACGCTTGGCGTTGCGAGCCGTGAAACACGTGTACAACGCGACCTCGTCGCCGACGTGGACCTCGTCGAGGAACCAGATGTGGTGTTCGAGATCGAACAGGCCGATGCGCCCATGGCGTACCCAGTCCTCGTCGATGCCGAGCAGCGCCATCATGGCCGTGCCGGCCCGGTCGTACATGCCGGTGTAGTGCTGCACGTTGACGTGGCCGTTGATGTCCTCCCAGTCGCGCGGCACGCGCAGGCGCAGCACTTCGGGCAGTTCGCGCAGCTGCGCGAGCGTCGGCATGGTGGGTCGCAAGGCAAACTCCCTCAGAATGCGCCGGCCTGGCCGGCGGTCGCTTGCATAACTGGACGTCGGCTCCTATCCTGACTCCGCCCGCGCCGCCGATCAAGGCGGGCCGCCGCCGTCGCGTCGCGGTCATGAGCAAGGAAGTCGTCGCCGAGATGACCGCACCGTCCCGCCCCGCCTGGTTCAACCCCGCGCTGCCCGCGCGCGAGGACTGCGTGCTCAAGCCGCTGCTCGAGACACGCGCCGCACGCCATCCCGAGCGGCGCCTGGCGCTGTTCGAGGATGGCTCCAGCTGGAGCTGGGGAGAGTGCCTCGCGGAGGTGCGCACCGCCGCTGCGGGTCTGCAGCGCCTCGGCGTGCGCAAGGGCGACCGCGTGCTCGCCTGGCTGCCGACGGGCAAGCCGATGGTGCTGACCTGGTTCGCTGCGAACTACCTCGGCGCGATCTTCGTACCGTTGAACACCGCCTACCGCGGCGCCGTGCTCGAGCACGTCGTCAACGCCGCCGGCGCCGCGGTCATGGTCGCTCACCACGCACTGGTCGAGCGGCTCGAGGGCCTCACGCTGCCGCGGCTGCAGCGGCTGATCTGCATCGGCGGAAGCGGCAAAGGCGGCACCGGCACAGACGAAGACAGAGGCAAGAGCGAAGGCGCGCCGTGCGGGCTCCTGCGGCTCGACGAATCCGCGCTGCGCGATGATGCATCGCAGCTCGACGAGAGCGCGTCGATCGATCTCTGGGACATCCAGTCGATCATCTACACCTCCGGCACGACCGGCGCCTCCAAGGGCGTGCTCTCGCCCTACCTGCAGCTCTACACCACCGCGATGGTCAACTACGGCTACATGGGCGAGGGCGAGAGCGTCCTCGTGAACCTGCCGATGTTCCACGTCGGCGGCACCAGCCCCACCTACGCCGCGCTGGTACGCGGCGGGTCGATCTACTTCGTCGACGGCTTCAGCACCTCGAAGTTCTGGGAGCAGGTGCGCCGCGGCAACTGCACGACCACCGCCGGCCTGATCGGTGTGATGTCGGCCTTCCTCGCCAAGAGCGAGCCGCGCCCCGACGATGCCGACAACCCGCTGCGCTGCATCACCATGTTCCCGGTCAACGAGGAGACCGCGCGCATGGCCGCACGCTTCGGTTTCGACTACCTCACCGGTTTCAACATGACCGAGGTCTCGACCCCGCTGGTCACCGAGGTCAACACCCGGATCTGGGGCGCCTGCGGCCGACCACGCACCGGCGTCGAAGTGCGGCTGGTCGACGAGCACGATCTCGAAGTGCCACGCGGCGCGTTCGGCGAGATGATCGTCCGCAGCGACCTGCCCTGGAGCATGAACGCCGGCTACAACGGCCTGCCCGAGGCGACGGCTGCGGCCTGGCGCAACGGCTGGTTCCACACCGGCGACCTGTTCCGCCAGGA
>JADLDF010000194.1 GCA_020846815.1 Gammaproteobacteria bacterium
AGCAGGACTGGGTCGTGCTGCTCAACGAGTTCAGCGATGCCGGCATCGATGCGCTGACGGTCGCGAGCGCGGCGCGCGGCGCATTCGACGTGCGCCTCGTGCCCGGCGGCTGTCTGTGCTGCGCCGGTGAGCAGGACTTCCGGCGCAACCTGCAGGAGCTGGTCACGACCCGCAGGCCCGATCGCATCCTCGTCGAGCCCTCGGGCCTCGGCCATCCGGCCGGCATCGTCGAGGAGCTGCTGGGCTGGGAAGCGACGGGCCGGCTGCGCCTCGCCGGCATCGTGGCGCTGGTCGATCCGCAGCGCTTGCGTGACGGCGCGGCACTGGTGCCGGGCAGCGAGGCCTACGCCCAGATCGAGATCGCCGACGCACTCGCACTCAGCAAGGCGGATCTCGCCGACGGCGAAGACCTGCGGCGCTTCGAGGCGCTCGCCGCGAGCCTGTTCCCGCGCAAGGCCTGGTCCGGGCCGGTGGTCGAGGGCCGCCTTCCGCCCGAGGCCTTCGAGCCGCTGCGGACCGTGGCGCGCGCGCCCCTGATGCCGTCGCAGTCGCCGCGGCACGAGGCGGAGCGGCTGTACGGCAGAGCGGTTCACGACGGCCACGGCGTGCTCCTGTCGGGCCACGACGCGGCGGGCAACCGCTGCCATCCGGCTGCCCGGAACGAGGCCGTCGCGGCCGAGAGTGACGTGGCCGCGGTTGGCGACGAGATCACTGCAGCCAATGGGCGGCGACGCGAGGTACACCACATTGGCCATCGCGCGATCCGCTGGGTGTTCCCGCGCGCAGTGGAGTTTTCGCGGCCGCGTCTGGCGAGCCTGCTGGCTGCCGCCGGTGCCGGCGCTGCGCCGCTCGGCGGGGGCGTGGCGCGTCTCAAGGGCGTGTTCCGCATCGCCGAAGACGAATGGGTCGTCGCGCAGGTCGAGCGGCACGGCGTGGCGATGCGGCCGACCAGCTGGCGCCGCGACAGTCGCGTCGAGCTGCTGCTCGACGGCGACGCGCCCTGCGAGCCGCAGGCCTGGGACGCGGCCTGGCGCGGCACGCAGCGGCGATGAGCCCCGACGTGGCGCGCGCGCAGCTCGCCGCGGCCTGGCGCGCCGGCGTCGCCGCGGTACACGGCGAGACGCTGCTGCGCGCGGCGTCGCGGCTCGAGGCGGATCACTGGTGTATCGAACTGTGCGGGCAGGAACGGCGCATCGCGCTGCCGCCGAGCGCCAGCGGTGGGCGGCTGCGCCTGCTCGGCGCCGGCAAGGCGGCTGCGTCGCTCGCGCGCGGTGCCGAGTCGGTGCTCGGCGAGCGGCTCGACGCCGGGCTCGTGGTCGTGAAGCACGGCCATGCGGAGCCGCTGGCGCGCTGCCGCCTCATCGAGGCCGGGCATCCCTTGCCGGACGCTGACAGTGCGCGCGCGGCCGCGGCGATGCTCGATTTCGTCGGCCGGCCGTCGCCCGCCGACCTCTACCTGGTGCTGCTGAGCGGCGGTGCCTCGGCGCTGCTCGCCGGTCCGGCGCCCGGCCTGTCGCTCGAGGACAAGGTTGCGGTGTCACGGCTGCTGGTCGGCTGTGGCGCGACCATCCAGCAGATCAACATCGTGCGACGGCACCTGTCGCGCATCAAGGGCGGGCAGCTCGCGCGCGCTCTCGCACCGGCGCACAGTGTCACGCTGGCCATTTCCGACGTGCTCGGCGACGACCCGGTGGCGATCGGTTCGGGGCCCACGGTCGCCGACCCGTCGACTTACGCGGACGCGCTCGCGATCCTCGATGGCTTCGGGCTCGGCACCGCCGTGCCGGCGGCCGTGCTGCGGCATCTGCGCGCCGGGGCCTGCGGCCGCATCGCCGAGACGCCCAAGCCGGGCGATCCATCGCTGGAGCGCGCGGATTTCGCGATCCTGGCCGCGCTCGGCGATGCGCTGGCGGCTGCGTCCGGCGCGGCGCGGCACGCCGGCTGCGAGGTCGTGGAGTGGGCGGGGCCGTTGGACGGCGATACGCATGCACGCGCGCGCGAGTTCGCGCGCCGGTTGCGCGAGCTCGCGGCCGCTCGCCGTGCCGGGGCGCCGCCGTTGCTGCTGATCGCCGGTGGCGAGACCACGCTGCGTGTGCGCGGCAGAGGGCGGGGTGGGCGCTGCCAGGAGTTCGCGGCGGTCGCGGCCGGCGAGCTCGAGGGATCCGCCGGCCTGACGGTGCTCGCTGCCGGCACCGACGGCACCGACGGGCCGACCGCGGCCGCGGGGGCGTTCGCCGATGCGGGCACGCTGCGGCGGGCCCGCGCCGCAGGGCTCGATCCGGCGACCCTGCTGGCCGCCAACGATAGCCACCGCCTGCTGGCGGCGAGCGGCGACCTGTTCGTCATCGGCCCGACCGGCACCAACGTGATGGATCTGGTGCTCGGCTTCGCGGATGCCGCTGGAGGATCACCGGGGCGGGCCGCGCTGGCCTAGAATCCCGGGCGGACTTCCCGGCGCGGGCCGGCTGGAGACATTGATGAGCGAGTCCCTTTCCCCGGCTGGCGCCTCGGCCGCCCCCTCGATCGCCGTGGTCGGCGGCACCGGCAACCTCGGTGCCGCACTGGCCCGCCGGCTCGCGGCCGCGGGCCGCAAGGTGCTGATCGGTTCCCGCGACCGCGAGCGTGCCAGGGCCGCCGCCGCCGGGCTCGGGCACGGCATCGGTCACGGCAGCAACGCCGAGGTCGCGGCCGCGGCCGACGTGATCATCGTCGCCGTACCGTTCGCATCGCAGCGCGCCACGCTGCAGGACATCGCACCGCAGGTCGCCGGCAAGATCGTCGTCGACACCACCGTGCCGCTGGTGCCGCCGAAGGTCATGCGGGTGCAGCTGCCGCCGGAGGGCAGCGCTGCGGCGATCGCGCAGCAGGTGCTCGGGCCCGGGGTTCGCGTGGTCTCGGCGTTCCACAACGTCGCTGCCCACAAGCTCGCGACCGACGAGCAGGTCGAGTGCGACGTGCTGGTGTTCGGCGACGATCGCCAGGCGCGCGAGGTCGTGGTCGCGCTCGCCGACGCCTGCGGGCTGCGGGGCCTGCACGGCGGTGCGCTGGTGAACTCGGCGGCGGCCGAGGCGCTGACCTCGATCATCATCTTCATCAACAAGACCTATGCGGTCGATGGTGCCGGCGTGCGCATCACCGGCCGGCTCGTGCCTCCCGCCGCCGGCTGAATGAGCGGTTCCACGCTCGCGCTGCAGGCGCTGCCCGGCCTGCCCGAAGTCTTGCCCGGGTGTGATCTCGCGCGCCTGCTGTGCGAGGCAGCGGCGCGCGCCGATGCGCCGTTCGCGAGCGGCGAGGTGCTCGTGGTCGCGCAGAAGATCGTCTCCAAGGCCGAGGGCCGCTTTCTCGACCTGCGGCAGGTCGAGCCCTCGGCGGCGGCACGGGAGCTGGCGGCACGCGTGCGCAAGGATCCGCGCTTCGTCGAAGTCGTGCTGCGGGAGTCGAGCGCCGTGGTCCGCGCCGCCGCCAACGTGCTGATCACCCGCCACCGGCTGGGGCACGTCATGGCGAACGCCGGCATCGACCGCTCCAACGTGCCTGCCGGCGAGGCCGGGGCGGAGCGCATCCTGTTGCTGCCCGTCGATCCGGATGCCTCCGCGCGCGCACTGCGCGCCGCGATCGGCGCGGCCACGGGCGCACGGATCGGTGTCGTGATCAGCGACAGCTTCGGCCGGCCGTGGCGGGTCGGCACCGTCAACGTGGCCCTGGGCGTCGCCGGGCTGCCGGCGTTGCTCGACCAGCGCGGGGGGCAGGACCGCGACGGTCGGCGGCTCGAGACCACCCAGGTGGCGCTCGCTGACGCTGTGGCCGCGGCCGCCGGCATCGTCATGGGCGAGGCGACGGAAAGCACGCCGGCGGTACGCGTCCGCGGGCTACACTTCGACGCTCCCGAGAGCGACGGCCGGGCCCTGCTGCGGCCGGTGGCGGAGGATCTGTTCCAGTGAGCGCGGCGCCCAAAGTGCTGGCGATCTGCGGTGGCGTGGGCGGTGCGAAGCTCGCGCTCGGTCTCGACCGCGTGCTGCCGCCGGGCGAGCTCGCGCTGCTCGTGAACACCGGCGACGACTTCCTGCACCTCGGGCTGCACGTTTCGCCCGATCTCGACACGGTGATGTACACGCTGGCCGGCGTGGTCTCGAAATCGCAGGGCTGGGGGCGCGAGGGCGACACGCGGCGCTTCCTCGACGAAGTCGGCCGACTGGGCGGGCCGACCTGGTTCCAGATCGGCGACCTCGATCTCGCAGTCCACGTCGAGCGCACGCGGCGTCTGGCCGCGGGCGAGTCGCTCGCGGCCGTGACCGCGGGCCTCGCCCGGGCCTTCGGCCTGCGGCCGCTGCTGCTGCCGATGAGCGACGATGCGGTGCGCACGCTGCTCGACACGGACGAGGGTCTGCTCGAGTTCCAGGACTACTTCGTGCGGCGGCGCTGCGAGCCGCTCGTGCGCGCCATCCGCTTCGGCGGCGCCGAGACGGCGCGGCCGAACGCGGCCGCGCTGGAGCTGCTCGCCGCGCCCGAGCTGGACGCAGTACTGATCTGTCCTTCCAATCCTTGGCTGAGCGTCGATCCGATCCTGGCGATGCCCGCACTGCGCCGCGTGCTCGCGGCCTGCCGCGCGCCCGTGGTCGCGGTGTCGCCGGTCGTGGCCGGGCGCGCGATCAAGGGTCCGACGGCCAAGCTCATGCAGGAGCTCGGCCTCGAGGTGTCGGCGGCCACGGTCGCGGCGCACTATGCCGGCCTGATCGACGGTTACATGCTCGACGAGCAGGATGCCGCACTGCTGCCAAGGCTCGGCCTGCCGGCCATCGCCGTGCCGACGGTCATGCACAGTCTCGCGGATCGCGAAGCGCTGGCGCGCGCGGCGCTGGCGTTCGCGCGCGGCCTGCCGACCGGGCCGCGGCTGCGGAGGGCGTCGTGAGCGGCGTCTGCGCGATCGTGCCGGTCCGCTCCGGCGGGGTGGGCAAGTCGCGCCTCGCGGGAGTGCTGTCGCCGCAGCGTCGGGAGCGGCTCATCGAAACGATGCTCGGCGAAGTGCTCGCGGCACTGCGTGGCGCACGCGGCATCGATGCGATCGTCGTCGTCAGCCCCGATCTCGAGCAGGCACCCGCCGGCACGACCCTGCTGCGCGACGGCGGCGAGGGACTGAACGCTGCGGTCTCGCTGGCGCTCGCCTCGTTCGGCTCGCGTTTCGCGGCGGCGCTGGTCGTGGCCGCAGACGTGCCGCGGGTCACGGCCGCCGAGATCGAGACGCTGCTGCAGGCCTGCCGCGACGCCGATGTGGGGCTCGCGCCGGACCGTCGCCACGAAGGCACGAATGCGCTGTGGCTGCGGCTGCCGCCGCGGATCGCGCCCAACTTCGGCGGCGCGAGCTTCGCGCGCCACTGCGATGCGGCGCGGCGTGCGGGCGTGCGCCTGTGCATCGTCGACCTGCCCGGACTGTCGCACGACGTCGACCTTCCGGCCGATCTGCCCTCCGGCGCGCTGTCGCGCGACGCGGTGCTGGCGCTGGCCGACGAATCCGACCTCGGGTCGATGATGTCGGCCGCGGCCGCACTCGCCACCGAAGGCTTCGGCCGGCGCGTCAGCTACTCGCGCAAGGTCTTCATCCCGCTGACCCAGCTGTGCCGCGACGTCTGTCATTACTGCACGTTCGCGGCGCCGCCGCGGCCCGGCACGGCCGCTTATCTGCGCCCGGAGCAGGTGCTGGAGATCGCGCGGGCGGGGGCCGCCGCCGGCTGCCACGAGGCGCTGTTCACGCTCGGCGACAAGCCCGAGCTGCGCTACGCCCGCGTGCGCAGCGAGCTCGCGACGCTCGGCTTCGTGACGACGCTCGACTATCTCGAACACTGCGCGCGCCTCGTGCACGAGCAGACCGGCCTGCTGCCGCACCTGAACCCCGGCGTCATGGACGCCGCGGACCTGCGCCGCCTGCGGCGCGTCGCAGTGTCGATGGGCCTCATGCTCGAGACCGCCTCGGAACGCCTGGCGCAGAAGGGCGGGCCGCACCACCGCTCGCCGGACAAGCACCCCGCGGCGCGGCTCGCGACGCTGCGCGCGGCCGGCGTGGAGCGCGTGCCGTTCACGACCGGGCTGCTGATTGGCATCGGCGAGACGCGCCGCGAGCGTCTCGAGGCGCTGCTCGCGATCCGCGATCTGCACGACGAGTTCGGTCACGTGCAGGACCTGATCATCCAGAACTTCCGCGCCAAGCCGCGCACGCGCATGGCCGGCGCGCCGGAGCCCGCGCTCGAGGAACTGCTGTGGACGATCGCGGCGGCGCGTCTGGCTTTCGGCCCCTCGATGTCGATCCAGGCACCGCCGAACCTCAGCGCACCCGAGTCGCTGCCGCGCCTCATCGAGGCGGGCATCAACGATTGGGGCGGCGTTTCGCCGGTCACGCCGGACCACGTCAACCCGGAGGCGCCGTGGCCGGAAGTCGCGGCGCTGGAGCAGGGCACGCGGGCCGCTGGCCGCTGGCTGGTCGAGCGCCTGGCGATCGTGCCGCAGCACGCGGCGCAGCCCGAACGCTGGCTCGATCCCGGCTTCCACACGACCGTGCGGCGCCGCGTCGACGCCACGGGCTACGTGCGCGAGCCCGCATGGGTGTCGGGTGCGGGCTCGCCGCCGCTGCGTCGCTACGTCGAACTCGTCGAGCGGCCGCGCCGTGCCGCGCCGCGAGGCCGGGACCGGCTGCAGGTCGCGCTCGAGCGCGCGCTGCGGGGCGAGCGGCTCGACGAGCCGGAAGTCGCGCGCCTGTTCGAGGCCGACGGCGAGGACTTCGCGCGCGTGGTCGCCGCGGCCGACGCGCTGCGTGCGCGCCGCTGCGGGCCGGCGATCACCTACGTCGTCAACCGCAACATCAACTACACGAACATCTGCAGCTATTCCTGCGGCTTCTGCGCGTTCGCCAAGGGACGCGGCGCCCGCTCGCTGCGCGGGCCGGGCTACCTGCTCGATTCCGGCGAGATCGAGCGGCGCGTCGCCGAGGCGCGCGAGCGCGGCGCGACCGAGGTCTGCATGCAGGGTGGCATCCACCCGAGCTTCACCGGCGAGACCTATCTCGCCATCGTGCGCGCCGCGCAGCGCGCCGCGCCCGGCATCCACGTGCATGCATTCTCGCCGCTGGAGATCGCCCACGGCGCCGCTTCGCTGGATCTGCCGCTCGAGGACTACCTCGCCCGGCTGCGCGACGCGGGCCTGCGTACGCTGCCGGGGACGGCCGCGGAGATCCTCAGCGACGACGTGCGTGCCGTGATCTGCCCCGACAAGGTCGATACGCAGCAGTGGCTCGCTGTGATGCGCGCCGCGCACCGCGTCGGCCTGCGCAGCACTGCGACCATCATGTTCGGGCACGTCGAGACGCCGCGACACTGGGCGCGGCACCTGCTGCTGCTGCGCGACCTGCAGGACGAGACCGGCGGCTTCACCGAGTTCGTGCCGCTGCCCTACGTGCACATGGAAGCGCCGCTGTGGCGCAAGGGCCTGACGCGCTCGGGTCCGAGCTTCCGCGAGGCCATTCTGATGCACGCCGTGGGCCGACTGGTGCTGCACCCGTCTATTCCCAACGTGCAGGCATCCTGGGTGAAGCTCGGGCGCGACGGCGCACTGGTCGCGCTGCGCGCCGGCGCGAACGATTTCGGCGGCGTGCTCATGGACGAGTCGATCACGCGCGCAGCCGGCGGCGTCAACGGCCAGGAGCTGGATGCGACGGCGATGCAGGCCGCGATCCGCTCGATCGGCCGGATGCCCCGCGAGCGCACCACGCTCTACGGCGAGGCCCCCGTGCGCGCCTCAGCGCAGCTTCGGCAGCACCTCGCGGCCGATGATCTGCAGGGCGTCCATCGGATCGTCGTGTAGGCGCAGCGCCACTTCCGTCAGGCCGGCGCGCGCGAACATCCGGAAGCGCTCGACTTCGCGGTCGAGGTCCTCGAGGCCGCCGGTCGAGGTGAAGTACTCGGCCAGGCGGTTCGGGATGTGCTCCGGCACGCCCTGAACGTTGCCCGAACGGTCGAACCAGGCCGCGACGAACTTGCCGTAGTTGTCGCGCACCAGCTGCGCTTCGTCCTCGGTCAGACATTGCATGATCAGCTCCTTCTGCAGCTTGATCGCGCGCCACGGCAGCTCGCGGCGCGACTCGCGGTAGCCGGCGGCGCGGTCCTTCTTCAGGTGCCAGCCCCAGAAGGTGTTCAGGCGCAGCGGCGCCATGCCCGGCTCGCGCTTGGCCGCGCCCTCCCTGACCTCGGCGACGGCCGCGGCCATGACCTCGGGCGGCGTGCAGCCGATGTAGACGCCGTCGGCGACGCGCGCTTCCATGCGCATCATCTGGCCGCGGTAGGCCGTGCCGTAGACCAGCGGCGGCGAGGCCTTGACCCAGTCGTAGGTGCAGGGCAGGTTCACGCCGAAGTCCTCGCCCTCGTAGCCGCCCGCGAGCTTGCGCCGCGCCGCGAGCCGCACGATCTCGATGGCCTCGCGGACCGCGCGCACGATCTTCTCCGGGCGCTGGATGCGCATCGCGTCGATGTTGCCTTCGCCGGCGCCCATGGCGATCACGCCGCGGCCGCCGGTCATCTCGTTCAGTGACAGCAGGCTGTTGGCGATCTTCAGCGGATGCATCTCGAACGGGCTGACCGCCAGCGGACCCATGAGCAGCTTCGAGGTCGACTGCGCGAGCGGCACCAGCGACAGGAAGCAGTCCCAGTGCGCGAAGTAGTTGGACGTCCAGAGCGCGCGAATCCCGAGCTTCTCGGCGACCTGGCCGAGCTCGGCGACCTGCTGCGGCGTGAGATCCGGCTCGAGGATGATGTCGACTTCCATGGCGATGAGACTCCGGTGATCGGGTCGGCGAGGCCGCGAGCCGGAATTGTATCGGGGCGTGCCGCGAGCGGCTGCGCCGGGTCGGGCGGCGACCGTGTTACGGCGCGCGCTGCACGGCAGAAGTCCCGCCGCGCCCGTCGCTCACGGAGCGGACGGCGAGGCGTCCGACGGCGGCCGGCGCGGGTCGACGACGACGAGCACGTCGGCAGCGGCCTCGGCGATGACGTGCCGGGTCACGCTGCCGAGCAGCAGGTCCTCGACCACGTGGCGCCCGTGCTTGCCGATGACGATCAGGTCGCAGTCGCGCGCCGCCGCCAGAGCGAGGATCGCGCGCGACGGTTCTCCGCGCAGCAGGTCGGCGTCGTATCCGGCGGGCTCGAGTCCGTTCGCTGCGGCGAGCCGGTGCAGCGCGGCGCGCGCCTGGTCGAGCGTCTCGTTGCGGAAGCGTTCGATCACGGCGGTCTCGATGCCCGCGAAGTGCAGCTTGCCTTCGTAGGGAAACTCGTGGGCGTGGACCAGGGTCAGGCGTGCCCGCGGGGCCAGCGTGCACGCGAGACGCAGCGATGCTTCGGAGGCGGGGGAGAAGTCGACGGCCACCAGCGGTGCGGCATAGTCCGCGCCGGCCGGGCGGCGCACGAGCAGCACCGGATGACGGCTTCTGCGCAGCAGCCGCGATGCGGTCGAGCCGAGCAGCATCGCGGGCGCGGCCCCGGCGCCGCGCTGTCCGACGACGAGCAGGTCCACGTCGCTGGTCGCGGCCAGCTCGGGTATAGCCGCCGCCGGCTGGCCATCGAGTACTCGCGCATCCACGGCGAGATCCGGGCCGAGCGCGGCGGCGAGCGCGGCGAGCCGCTCTTCGGCCTCGCGTCGCAGGCCCGTCACCAGGGCGGCGTCGCCGCTGCCCAGCAGCCCACGCCAGACCGAGAGCTCGTCGGTGCGCAGCGCGTGCGCCAGCGTCAGGCGGGCACCGAAGGCGCGCGCCAGTGTCGCGGCCCGTTCCAGAGCCGGCGCTGCGTTCTGCGAGAAATCCGTGGCGACCAGGATGTGGCTCGGGGCACTCATCGGCTCACCTCCGGCCGGTGCTCCGGCTCGTGTTGCACGACCTCCCGCGCAAGCAGCGGCGGCGGCAGCGGATCGCCGGCCTGACGGCGGCGGAACAGGGCGGCGCGCGCCAGCACGGCGCTGGAGATCGGCGCCGTGATCGACAGCACGATGATGATCAGCCAGCCGTGCAGGAACAGGTCGCCGGCCCGCCAGGAGAAATGCACGATCGAGGCCAGCGTGACCAGCCAGGCCGCGAGCGTCGAGGCGATGGCCGGTGCGTGCATGCGCACGAAGAACTCCCGCAGCCGCCACAGGCCGAGGCCCGCGGTCAGCACGAAGACGCCGCTCGCGACCAGCGACGCTGCGACGACGAGCTCCCAGACGGGGATCACTCGATGGCCTCGCCGCGCAGCAGGAACTTCGCCAGCGCCACCGTGCTGACGAAGCCGAACAGCACCATCAGCAGCGCGGCTTCGAAGTACACGTCGCTGTCGTAGCGGATCGCCAGCACCAGCATCAGCAGCATCGCTACCACGTACAGGAAATCGAGCGCAAGTACCCGATCCTGGGCGCTCGGCCCGCGCGCGAGTCGCGCGAATCCGAGCATCATGCCGGCCAGATAGAGCACCAGGGTCAGCGTTATCGCATGCTGCAGCAGACCATTCATTCGAAGATCTCCTTCAGTGGATGCTCGTAGAGCGCCTTGAAGCCCGCGACGAACTCCGCTTCGCTGCCCAGGTCGAAGACGTGCAGCAGCAGGCTGGTGCGATCCGGCGCGAGCTCGCACCATACCGTACCGGGAATCACCGCGGTGATCATCGACAGCGCGGCGAGGGCGTGCTCGTCGCGCAGTTCGAGCGGCACGAGGACGAAGCTGCCGCGCGGCGCTCGCCGCCGCGGGCGCCATATGCCACGCGCGACGTCGATCGCCGATCTCACGACGGCCGCACCGACGCGCAGCACCAGCCGCACCACCACCAGAGGCCGTCGCATCGGGCCCGCCGCAGGACGCAGCGGCGCCAGCAGCCGCGGCATCAGGATCGCCACCAGCAGGCCGAGCAGCAGCTGCCCGAGCGTGACCGGCTCGTTCAGCAGCAGCCACATGGCCAGCAGGCCGGCCGACAGCAGCGGATGGGGCAGCAGACGTTTCATGGAGGAGGCTCCGGCGCCGCGTGCCGTGCGACCGGGCGCGGCACGGGTCGCGCCGACATCACGGCTTCCACGTAGCGCTGCGGTTCGTGCAGGGCCTGCGCCGTGGCCTGGGTGTAGCGCAGGGCCGTTTCCGCGCGCAGCGCGAGCAGCACGCATAGGCCCAGCAGCAGCGCGAGCGGCAGGCTTTCGAAGAGGTGCACACGCGGCGAGCTGCGGGTGGCGCCCGCCCAGAAGTGGCGCATGCCGGCGCGCACCAGCCCGATGGTCGCGAGCAGGCCTGAGACCAGCAACATCGCGAACAGCGCCCAGGCGCGCGCGTCGCCGACGCCGATCAGCTCCGAGAGCATCGTGAGCTTGCCGACGAAGCCTGACAGCGGCGGCAGGCCGGTGATCAGCAGCGCGCAGGTGCCGAAGCCCAGCCCCAGGAACGCGAGCGCGGCCGGCAGCGGACGGCCCGTCAGCACCTGTTCGGCATCGTCAAGATTCGTGCCCTCGGGCGGGGGCGGAGCGTCGAAGGGTCGCAGGTCCTCGCTGCCGTCGTCGAATCCTTCCTCGATGGCGGCGACCGTACGGATGCGGTCGACGAGCTCGACCAGCAGATAGAGGGCACAGGCGGCGAGCGTCGAACTCGCGAGGTAGTACAGCGCACCGCCGGTCAGGCCGGGCTGCGCGAGGCCGAGAGCCGCGGTCAGCGTGCCCGACGAGGTGATCACGCTGAAACCCGCCAGACGGCCGAGGTTCTGCGAGGCCAGCATGCCGATCGCGCCGCCGCCGAGAGTCAGCAGCCCGGCCCAGACCAGCGCCTCCTGGCCGAAAGGCGGCGGCGAGCCCGTGGCTGCCGGAAAGCACAGCGGCCAGAGGCGCAGCACCGCGTAGATGCCCACCTTCGTGAGGATGGCGAACATCGCTGCGGCCGGCGCGCTCGCCGCGGCATAGGCCGGCGGCAGCCAGAAGTTCAGAGGCCAGGCAGCCGCCTTGGTGAGGAAGGCGATTGCGAGCATCGTCGCGCCGGCGTGCAGCAGACCGCGATCCCCGTCCGGCAGCAGCGGCAGCTTGTGGGCGATGTCCGCCATGTTGAGCGTGCCGGTCACGCCATAGATCGCCGCGACCCCGATCAGGAACAGCAGCGACGCGACGAGGTTGATCGCGATGTAGTGCAGGCCGGCCCGGACGCGCGCGCTGCCGCCGCCGTGCAGCAGCAGTCCGTAGCTCGCTGCGAGCAGCACCTCGAAGAACACGAACAGGTTGAAGAGGTCGGCGGTCAGGAACGCGCCGTACAGGCCCATGAGCTGCAGCTGGAACAGCGCGTGGTAGTAGACGCCCCCGTGCTGCCAGCGCGCGGTCGCATAGAGCACGACCGCGAATGCCACGCTCGCCGTCAACGCCAGCATCAGCGCCGACAGCCGGTCGAGCACCAGCACGATGCCGAAGGGGACAGGCCAGTTGCCGGGCAGGTAGACGCCGAAGGCCGCCGTCGCATCGGCGCGATCGACCCAGGCGAGCAGGCCGAGCGCGAGCAGCAGGCCGAGGCCGGTGGAGACGATGTTCATCGCCGCCTTGGTCCGGCGACGATGCTCGCCGATCAGCAGCATCAGCGCCGCCGTCGCGAGCGGCAGGAGCACCGGGGCGGCCAGCAGGTGCGGCAGCGACGGGTCGATCGGCAGGCCGGTCATGGTTTTTCTTCCCGGCCGTCGACGTGGTCGCCGCCGCTCAGGCCGCGCAGCGCGAGCAGCACGACCAGGAACAGCGCCGTGGTCGCGAAGCCGATGACGATCGCCGTCAGCACCAGCGACTGGGGCAGCGGGTCGGCGTAGTTCGCGAGGTCGGGAGGCAGCCCCGGCTTGACGATCGGCTCCTTGTCGATGGACAGGCTGCCGACGCTGAATATGAACAGGTTCACGGCATATGACAGCAGCGACAGGCCGATCAGCACCTGGAAGGTGCGCGGGCGCAGCACCAGCCAGACACCCGCGCCGGCCATGACGCCGATCGCCGCGGAGACCACGAGCTCCATCAGCCGGCCTCCTCGGTGTCCGCTGCGGCCTGGCGCTGGGCGCGCAATGACTGGTGCGCCAGGGCCGTCAGCAACAGCAGCGTCGCACCGACGACGACGCAGAACACGCCCAGGTCGAATACCGCGGCGCTCGGCAGGTGCAGCTCGCCGAGCAGCGGCAGGTCCGCGTGCGCCGTGTGCGTCGTCAGGAAGGGATAGCCGAAAGGCAGCGAGGCGAGGCCCGTCAGCAGCGCGAGCAGCAGACCGGTGGCGATCCAGCGCGGCGGGCCGAGGTTCAGGCGTGCCTCGACCCAGCGCGTGCCGCTCACCACGTACTGAGAAATGAATGCGATCGACACGACCAGCCCGGCGATGAAGCCGCCGCCCGGCTCGTCGTGACCACGCAGCAGCAGATACAGCGCGAAAGCGCCGGCTACCGGCAGCAGCAGGCGCACCAGCACCGCGGGCACGGCCAGATAGTCCGGCGGCAGTTCCGTCGGATCGTGGCGTTCCGCGAGGTCGGTGCCCGACTGCAGGGACGCGGTCCGCTGCTGTGCCGGCCGCGTGATCGCCTCCCGCGGCGGCCTGAAACGCCGCAGCAGGGCGTAGACCGTGAGGCCGACAATGCCGAGCACGGTGATCTCGCCCAAGGTGTCGAAGGCGCGGAAGTCGACCAGCATCACGTTGACGACGTTCGTCCCGCCGCCCTCGGGCAGAGCACGTTCGATGAAGAACGGCGCGATGCTCAGCGGCGCGTCGCGGGTCAGCAGCGCGAAGGCGAGTGCCGCGAGCCCGCTGCCGATCAGCAGCGCGATCACGAAGTCGCGCCGGCGGCGCCACCAGGCGACCCCGGCGCGTCGCAGGTCGTCATCCTGTGCGATGCGTCGCGGCAGCCAGCGCAACCCGAGCAGGTACAGCACCAGCGTGACCACCTCCACCGCGAGTTGCGTCAGCGCGAGATCCGGGGCCGAGAACCAGGCGAACGTGATGCAGACTGCGAGCCCCACCAGGCTCAGCAGCGCCAGCGCCGCCAGCCGGTGGAACTTGGCCTGCCATGCGGCGCCGATCGCACAGGCGCCACCGATGAGCCACAGGAGCGCGAACTCCGGCGCCACCGGAACGCGGTCCCTGTAGCCCCACTCGAGCGGCACGATCAACGCGGACGCGAGTCCCGCGGTGCCGGCGATCACCAGCATCCAGAGCAGCTGCGGCTGCAGGCGGCGCGTGCCGGTGATGCGCTGGATCGTGCCTGCGGCGGCGACCAGCCCGGCGAGCACGCCGTCGAAGGCGCGGCGGCCGTCCAGCACCAGGAGCGGCACGCCTCCGCTGGCGCGCTCGCGCAGCTTCGCGGCATAGCGGACGTAGACCGCGACGCCGCCGGCCAGCGCGACCAGGCTCATGATCAGCGGCAGGTTGAAGCCGTGCCAGACGGCGAGGCTGTATTCGGGCAGTACGCCGCCCACGACGGGCCGGGCAGCCGTCGCGAGCGCCGGTCCGATCGACAGTGCGGGCGCGATGCCCACCACCAGGCAGGCGAGCACCAGCAGCTCGATCGGCACCCGCATCCAGCGCACTGGCTCGTGGGGTCGTCGCGGCAGGTCGACCGGTGGCGGGCCGAAGAACACGTCGTGGCCGAGACGCAGCGAGTAGACGACCGCGAACACTCCCGCCAGCGTCGCGGCGAACGGCAGCGCGATCTTGATCCACGGCTGGGCCGAGACGAATACCGTCTCGGTGAAGAACATCTCCTTGGACAGGAAGCCGTTCAGCAGCGGCACACCGGCCATCGCCGCGCTCGCGACGATCGCCAGCGTGCCGGTGATCGGCATGCTGCGGAACAGGCCGTCGAGGCGCCGCATGTCGCGCGTGCCGGTCTCGTGGTCGATGATGCCCACCGACATGAACAGCGAAGCCTTGAAGGTCGCGTGGTTCATGACGTGAAAGACCGCCGCCACGGCGGCCAGCGGGCTGTTCAGCCCGAGCAGCAGCGTGATGAGCCCGAGGTGGCTGATCGTCGAATAGGCGAGCAGGCCCTTGAGGTCGTTCTGGAACATCGCGGCGTAGGCGCCCAGCAGCAGCGTGGCCAGGCCCGCGCCGCCGACGATCCAGAACCAGAGTTCCGTGCCCGAGAGCACCGGCCACAGCCGCGCCAGCAGGAAGACGCCGGCCTTGACCATGGTCGCCGAGTGCAGGTAGGCCGACACCGGCGTCGGCGCCGCCATCGCGTGCGGCAGCCAGAAGTGAAACGGGAACTGCGCGCTCTTGCTGAGCGCCCCCGTCAGCACCAACGCCAGCACGAGCGGGTAGCGCGCATCGGCGCGCACGCGATCGCCCGCGGCCAGCACCGCGTCGAGCTCGAAGCTGCCGACGATCTGCCCGAGCAGCAGCACGCCCGCCAGCAGCGCCAGCCCGCCGGCCGCGGTGACGGTGAAGGCCATGCGCGCGCCGCGGCGCGCGTCCCTGCGGTGCGTCCAGTAGCCGATGAGCAGGAAGGAGAAGACGCTCGTGAGCTCCCAAAACACCACGAGCTGCACCAGGTTGCCCGAGAGCACGATGCCCAGCATCGCCCCCATGAAGCCCAGCAGCAGCGAGTAGAAGCGCGCCGCCGGATCCTCGGGCGAGAGGTAGTAGCGCGCGTAGACGACGACCAGCAGGCCGATGCCGGCCACCAGCATCGCGAACATCCAGGCAAAGCCGTCCAGTCGCAGCACCAGGTCCACCCCCAGCGCCGGCAGCCAGACCAGCCGCTCGCTGAGAACGGCGCCCGCGGCGACCTCGGGATAGAGCAGCGCCAGCGGCAAGGCCACGGCGGCGGCCACCGCCGCCGCCCAGAGCGACTCCAGATTGCGCGCCGTGGTCGGCAGCAGGGCCGCGACCAGGCTGCCGACGAAGGGCAGGGTAAGCAGGAGGAAGAGGGACATCGCGGCGCATTCTAGGAACGGCAGCCCTCCGTGCCCTG
>JADLDF010000195.1 GCA_020846815.1 Gammaproteobacteria bacterium
CGACGGTGCGGCCGAGGTGATCGACCATGACCAGCCGGTCGCCATCACCGTCGAGCGCGATGCCCACCTGGGCGCGCACGCCCGAGACGGTGAGCTGCAGCAGGTCGGGCGAGGTCGAGCCGCAGCCATCGTTGATGTTGCGGCCGTTGGGTGAGCAGCCGATCGGCACGATGTCCGCGCCGAGATCGGCGAGGATGCGCGGCGCGACCTTGTAGCCGGCGCCGTTGGCACAATCGATGACGATCTTCATGCCGTCGAGCGTCAGGCCCTCCGGCAGCGTCGAGGCGCAGAAGTCCTGGTAGTGCTGGCGCGAGCGATCGACGCGCGAGGCGCGGCCCAGGCCACGGGAATGGCGCGTGACCGGCGGGTTGTCGAGCTCCGCCTCGATGCGCTCCTCGTCCTCGTCGGAGAGCTTGCCGCCCTCGGCATCGAAGAACTTGATGCCGTTGTCGTCGTAGAGGTTGTGCGAGGCGCTGATGACGACGCCGAAGCTGCAGCCGAAGCGCCGCGTCATGTAGGCGATGCCGGGCGTCGGCAGCGGCCCGATCAGCATCACGTTGACGCCCGCGGCGACGAAGCCGGCCTCGAGCGCCGATTCGAACATGTAGCCCGAGAGCCGCGTGTCCTTGCCGATCAGCACCGTGCCGCCCTGCGGCGCGAGTATCCGGGCCGCGGCGCTCGCGAGGCGCAGCGCGAAATCGACCGTCAGCGGCGGCTCGCCGACGCGCCCGCGGACGCCATCGGTGCCGAAATACTTCCTGGCCACGTTCTCAACCTCCCGATACGGCCGCCCAGACCGACAAGGCGTCGCGGGTCGGACCGACGTCATGGGTGCGGACGATCTTCGCACCGCCCTGCACCGCCCACAGCGCGAGCGCCAGGCCTCCGGCCAGCCGCTCGCCGACCGGCCGGCCCGTCAGGGCTCCGATCATCGATTTGCGCGACAGCCCGACCAGCAGCGGAAGATCGCGGACGCCGAGCTGCGGCAACGCGCGCAGCAGCTGCAGATTGTGCTGCAGCGTCTTGCCGAAGCCGAAACCCGGATCGACGCAGATGCGCTCCGCCGCGATCCCGGCCAGCATGCAAGCCTGAACCCGCGCTTCGAGGAAGGCTTTGACTTCCGTCACGACGTCGGCATAGACCGGCTCGCGCTGCATGGTCGCCGGCGTGCCCTGCATGTGCATCAGACAGACCCCGGCTCCACCCCGGGCGACGGCCTCGAGAGCGCCGGGCGCCTGCAGCGCAAGAACGTCGTTGACCATCCCCGCGCCCGCGTCGATCGCGGCACGCATGACCTCGGGCTTGCTGGTGTCGACCGAAACCACGACCGGCAGGCGCGCCAGGCGGCGCACCACGGGCAGCACGCGACGCAGTTCCTCGTCCAGCGGCACGGATTCGGCACCGGGGCGGGTCGACTCGCCGCCCACGTCGATGATCGCGGCACCGGCTTCGGTCATGCGCTCGGCCTGGGCGATGGCCGCGTCGAAGTCGAGGTAGCGGCCACCATCGGAAAAGGAGTCCGCGGTGACGTTGAGCACGCCCATGACGAGCGGACGGGCGAGCCCGAGGCGCCTGTCTCCGCAGCGAAGCTCGACGCTCAAGGTGAGGACCCCGGCCGGGCCGGACGGATCAGCCGGGGGCCAGGTCAGCCGGCGCTGCCCTCGCCCGCGGGCGAAAGACCGCCATCCGGCTGCGGCGAAGGACGCGCGGCACCGCCGCCACCCTTGCTCGAAAGCGAGTCGTCCCAGTCGGACGGCGCACGAGGCGGCCGGCCGCCCATGATGTCCTTGATCTGGCCGTCGTCGATGGTCTCGTACTTGACCAGGGCCTCCGCCATCGCGTGCAGCTTGTCGATGTTGGTCTCGAGGATGTGCTTGGCACGCTGGTAGTTGGTCTCGATGACGCGGCGGACCTCCTGATCGATCGCGTGCGCGGTCTCGTCCGAGACCTGCTTGGTCTGCGTGACCGAGCGGCCGAGGAACACCTCGCCGGACTCCTCGGAATAGGTCAGCGGGCCGAGCCGGTCAGACAGGCCCCACTTCGTGACCATGTTGCGCGCGAGGTCGGTCGCGCGCTCGATGTCGTTCGAGGCGCCGGTCGTGACCGCGTCGGTGCCGAAGATCAGCTCCTCGGCGATGCGGCCGCCGAACAGCGTGGTCATCATGCTCTCGATGCGCCGCTTGGAGAGGCTGTAGCGATCCTGCTCGGGCAGGAACTGCGTGACGCCGAGCGCGCGGCCGCGCGGGATGATCGTGACCTTGTAGACCGGGTCGTGCTCGGGCACCGAGACACCGACGATCGCGTGACCGGCCTCGTGATAGGCCGTCATGCGCTTCTCTTCCTCGGTCATGACCATGGAGCGCCGCTCGGCGCCCATCATGATCTTGTCCTTGGCGCGCTCGAACTCCTCCATCGAGACGGTGCGGCGGTTCGCGCGTGCGGCGAACAGCGCGGCCTCGTTGACGAGGTTCGCGAGGTCGGCGCCCGAGAAGCCCGGCGTGCCGCGCGCGATCAGCGCGGGCTTGACGTCGTCGCCGAGCGGCACCTTGCGCATGTGCACGCGCAGGATCTGCTCGCGGCCGCGCACGTC
>JADLDF010000196.1 GCA_020846815.1 Gammaproteobacteria bacterium
CGACGACGCGACCGCGCGGCAGGCCGCCGATGCCGAGCGCGATGTCGAGCCCGAGCGAGCCGGTCGACACGGCCTCGACGTCGTACGCGGCCGAGGCGTCGCCGAGCCGCATGACCGAGCCCTTGCCGAATTGCTTCTCGATCTGCCCGAGCGCCGCGGCCAGGGCCTTCTTGCGATTGTCATCCATCGGAACTTCCCCTGTTCGGTGAGGACGAAATTATCCCACAGCGACAGCGCGCCGGAGGCCTGCAAAACAGCTCAGAAGCAGAATATTTACGAGCGGCCACGCCGCATACAGTAGTGCCCGAATGACGACACTGTATGGAGCCGTGGCAACGCCTTCGGCGCGGACGGCGCAGCGCAAATCCCGTGTCGCTCAACGGGCTGCGGCGGGGAGTTCGAGCGCCAGGATGAGTTGCAGCGCGAACTGCACGGACTTGCGCCGCACGGCATCGCGGTCGCCCTTGAAGAACTTGACGCGCGTCGTGATCTCGACCGCCTGTCCGCGCCGGTGCGCCAGCGCGAACCAGACCGTGCCGACGGGCTTGCCCGGCGCGGCGCCGGTGGGACCTGCGATGCCGCTGACTGCGATCGCCACTGCCGTGCCGGTGCGCTCGAGCGCACCGGCCGCCATTTCGCGCACCGTCGGCTCGCTGACCGCGCCCTGGGTCGAGAGCGTCGCCTCGGCGACGCCGAGGTCGCGCCGCTTCGCCTCGTTCGAATAGCAGACATAGCCGCTGTCGAACCAGTCGGAGCTGCCCGGCACGTCGGTCAGGAGCTTGGCGATCCAGCCGGCCGTGCAGGACTCCGCGGTCGCGAGCCTGACGCCGGCGCCGAGCAGGTGGCGGCCGGTCCGCACCGACAGCCGCAGCAGATCTTCGTCGGACACCATGCGCCAAGCTTACCCGATGCGCGCGGGTGCCCGGGCTTGGGTCACCTGATGGCTCGCGACCATGAACGGATTGTGAACGCGACAATCACGGGCGGTTAAGGCGACGCCACCAAGACTCGTGGCCGCAGCGCTCCCATCGCCCGTATGAGTTGCGGTCATGGCCGACAGCGTGGACCCCGACACCGTCTGTCGTATCGCCGTCATCCGGCCCAATCACCGCCTGGGGAACAACCTGCTGCTGACGCCGCTGCTCGGCGCCATCGAGGATTGTCTTCCCGGCGCGGAAGTCGAAGTCGTGACCGGGGGTGGCGCAGCGGCGGAGCGCTGTTCCACGAATACCGGCAGGTCCGCGTGATCCATGCGTTCGCGGCCCACAGCTATGCCAGCCCACTGGCCACGGCCGGAATGCTGTCGCGCCCGCTGCGGCGGCCCGATGACCTGGCGATCGACCCCGTTCCCCGATCGCGCAGCGCCCGCTTCCTGCTCGGCCTCGTCAAGGCCCGGCACCGCATCGGCTACGAATGGGGAATCGGCTGGCGGGATGCGGTGCTCACCCGCCGCATCGCCGCCGAGCGCGCGTGTGGCGCCATCCGGATCGAGCGCATCCTGGAGGGCCGCGGCGCCGTCGGAGCGCGTGTGCTCGGGCTCTTCAAGGTCACCGATGCGGCGAAGTACGCGCCCTACGGCAATGGCAGCCTGGTGGCGCAGGCGACGGATGTGACGCCGATGCCGAGGCCGTCGCGCATCAGATCATGGACCTCCTCGGTGCCGGGCAGGCGGCCCGGCGGTTCGGCTCGTGTCCGCGGACCGCATGGCAGAATCCGCATCCCTGCGTGACGACTCCTCGAGGAGGTGCACGTCATCATACGCTATCCTTGAAAATTCGAATCCCCTGATCGAATTTTCAAGGTACGATACAAGCCGCGATGATCGACCGGACTGCTTACCTGACTGCCTTGCGCCGACGCCTCGACCAGTTTCCGGTCGTGGCCATCATCGGCGCGCGCCAAGTTGGCAAGACGACCCTCGCGAGGCAGCTCGCCCGCAGCTTCCGCGGCCCGACGCGGCATTTCGATCTCGAGAACCCCGAGGATCTCCAGGCACTGCGTGAGCCCATGCTCGTGCTGCGGGAGCTGCGCGGCCTCGTGGTCATCGACGAGATTCAGCATCTTCCGGGCTTGTTCAAGACATTGCGCGTGCTCGCGGACCGGCCACGCCGTCCGGCCCGATTCCTCGTTCTGGGAAGCGCCTCGATGGAGCTGCTGCGACAGTCCTCGGAATCGCTCGCCGGTCGCATCAGCTACTGTGAGATCGACGGCTTCGCAATCGGCGAAGTCGGCATCGGGCATCTCGACCGCTTGTGGCTTCGGGGCGGCTTCCCACGATCGTATACCGCATCCTCCAACGACCGGAGCATGGCGTGGCGCGAGGATTTTCTACGTACCTTCGTCGAACGGGACATGCCTCAGCTCGGCTTCAGGACCCCTGCCGAAACGCTGCGCCGATTCTGGACGATGCTCGCGCACTGGCACGGTCAGGTGTGGAATGCGTCCGAATTCGGCAGAGCGCTGGGTTTCTCCGATCACACCGTTCGCCGATACCTGGATGCATTATCGTCCGCTCTGGTCATCCGGCAATTGCGCCCCTGGCACGCAAATGTCGCCAGACGGCAGGTCAAATCACCGAAAGTATATGTGACCGATTCGGGGCTGATGCACGCACTGCTGAAGATCCGCTCGCATGCCGACCTGATATCCCACCCCAAGGTTGGTGCTTCGTGGGAGGGTTTCATGATCGGCGAGATCATCCAGCATCTTGGCATCCGTTCCGACGAGGCGCATTTCTGGTCTACGCACGCCGGGGCGGAGCTCGACTTGCTGATCGTGCGCGGCACGGACGCCACCGGTTTCGAGATCAAGAGGACGGTTGCGCCGCAGGTGACGCCATCGATGCGCTCCGCACTCGACGTGCTGAAACTGCGACGACTGTATGTGATACACGCTGGCGAGCACACCTTTCCGCTCGCCGACACGATCCTCGCGGTTTCGTGTCGGCGCCTCATCGATGACATTCCGCTGCTGCGCTGAGCGGACGTCGAAGCGCTTTGGTGACGAGGTGCGACTCCGAGTGATCCGGGCACCTCACCGGCGACACATATTCATCAAATGACACGTTGATCAATGGATAAATTCGACACTTCTTCGCACACCCCGATGATGACGCAATACCTGCGCATCAAGGCGCAGTACCCGGACGTGCTGCTGTTCTACCGCATGGGGGATTTCTACGAGCTGTTCTACGACGACGCGCGGCGGGCGGCGCGGCTGCTCGACATCACGCTGACGGCGCGCGGGCAGTCCGCGGGCGCGCCGATTCCGATGGCCGGCGTACCGGTGCATGCGGTCGAGAACTACCTCGGGCGGCTGGTGCGCAAGGGCGAGTCGGTCGCGATCTGCGAGCAGATCGGCGACCCGGCCAAGTCCAAGGGGCCGGTGGAGCGGCAGGTGGTGCGCGTCGTGACGCCGGGTACAGTCACCGATGCGGCGCTGCTCGACGAGAAGCGCGATACGCTGCTCGCAGCGGTGGTGCGCGACGGGCGGCGTTTCGGTCTCGCCTGGCTCGATCTCGCGGCCGGGCGCTTCAGCGTGCTCGAGGGCGCCGACGACGGCGCGCTCGCCGCCGAGCTCGAGCGGCTGCGACCGGCCGAGCTGCTCGCACCCGAGGATCAGGTGAGTGCCGGCAGCGCTGCCGCAGCTGCGCGCGGCGCCAGCGGCGAGCGCGGCGATGGCAGCGCCACGGCCGGCAGCGGTCGCGGCAATGGCGCCGCCACGAGCCCCTCCCTGGCCGCGCTGCCGTCGGGCCTACCCTGCGCGGTGCGTGCGCGGCCGCCCTGGCATTTCGAATTCGCGACCGCGTCGCGTCTGCTGACCGACCAGCTCGGCACGCTCGATCTGCGCGGTTACGGCGCCGACGTGCTGCCGCTCGGCGTGCGCGCGGCCGGCGGGCTGCTGCAATACGTGCGCGACACGCAGAAGGCGGCGCTGCCGCACCTGCGTGCACTGCGCGTCGAGGAGCGCGACGAAGCGCTGCAGATCGACGCGGCGACGCGCCGCAATCTCGAGATCGACGTGGCCACGAGCGAGCGCGAGGACGCGAGCCTGCGGGCGCTGCTCGACACGACGATCACTGCGATGGGCGCGCGGGCGTTGCGACGGCTGCTGAACCGTCCGATCACCGATGCGGACACGCTGCGCCAGCGCTATCACGCAGTGCGCACGCTCGGCGACGGGCGACGCTACGAGGCCTTGCGCGAAGAGCTGCACGGCGTCGGCGACGTCGAGCGCATCCTGGCGCGGGTCGCACTGCGCTCGGCGCGGCCGCGCGACCTCGCGGGTCTGCGGCTGTCGCTCGCGAAGCTGCCGGCGGTGCGTGCGGCGCTGGCCGTGCTCGACTCGCCGCTGCTGCAGTCGCTGCACACGGGCATCGGCGAGCATCCCGAGGTGCTGGAGCTGCTGCAGCGGGCGATCGCAGCAGAGCCCGCGGCGTTCGTGCGCGACGGCGGCGTGATCGCCGCGGGCTACGACGCCGAGCTCGACGAGCTGCGGCACATCGCCTCGAACACCGACGGCTTCCTGCTCGAGCTCGAGGCGCGCGAGCGCGCCCGTACCGGCATCCCGCAGCTCAAGCTCGGCTACAACCGGGTGCAGGGCTTCTTCATCGAGATCGGCCGCGCGCAGGCCGATCGCGTGCCCGCCGACTACCTGCGTCGCCAGACGGTCAAGAACGCCGAGCGCTTCATCACGCCCGAGCTCAAGGGCTTCGAGGACAAGGTGCTCGGCGCACGCGAGAAATCGCTGGCGCGCGAGAAGGCGCTCTATGACGGGCTCTTGCAGCAGCTCGTCGACCGGCTCGGTGCGCTGCAGGACACGGCCACGGCGCTGTCGATGGTCGACGCCCTGGCGGCGCTCGCGGAGCGCGCGGCCATGCTGCGCTGGAGTGAGCCAACCCTGGTCGCCGAGCCCGTGCTCGAGATCGTCGCCGGCCGGCATCCGGTCGTGGAGCGCTTCAGCGAGGCGCCGTTCGTGCCGAACGACCTGGCGCTCGATGCGCGCACGCGCATGCTGGTGATCACCGGCCCTAACATGGGCGGCAAGTCGACCTACATGCGCCAGGCGGCCCTGATCGCGATCCTCGCGCACATCGGCTCGTTCGTGCCGGCGGAGCGCGCGACGCTCGGGCCGCTGGACCGGATCTTCACGCGTATCGGCGCAGGCGACGACCTCGCCGGCGGGCGCTCCACGTTCATGGTGGAGATGAGCGAGACCGCGAACATCCTGCACAACGCCAGCGAGCGCAGCCTGATCCTCATGGACGAGATCGGGCGCGGCACCAGCACCTTCGACGGGCTGTCGCTCGCCTGGGCGACGGCGCGGCACA
>JADLDF010000197.1 GCA_020846815.1 Gammaproteobacteria bacterium
CCGAAACCGACCGTGAACACGCGCACGCCGCGATCGGCGGCCAGGCGCGCGGCGTCGAGCGGCTCGATGCCGACGTTGGTGCGTCCGTCGCTGAGCAGCACGATCACGACCGAGGCGTTGCTGCCGGGCGGCACCGGCTTGCGGTCGGTTTTCCCGGCGGCCGCCCCGGAAGCGCCGTCGGGCGCAGGCTCGTCCAGGGAGCGGGCCTCCCATCGGCCCTGAACGACGGAGAGATCCGACAGGTCGAGCGGGTCGTCGGGAAAGGCCGCCTGCAGGGCGGCGACGATGCCACTGCCCGCGGCCGTGTAGCGCTGCGGACGCAGGCCGTCGATGGCGGCGAGCACTTCCTCGCGCAGCACCGTAGGCTCGGCAGAGATCATGGCCGAAGTGGAGAACGCGACGAGGCCGATGCGCGTCGTGCGCGGCTGCTCGACGACGAACGCGCGAGCGGCATCCTTGGCGACGGTGATGCGGTCGGGTGCGATGTCGGCCGCGCGCATGCTGCCGGAAACGTCGATCGCGAGCACGACCGTGGCACGTTCGTAAGGCAGCGTCAGCAGGGCCGAGGGGCGCGCCAGGGCCAGCAGCATCGCGACCAGCGCCAGGAACAGCAGCGCCGGCGGCACGTGGCGGCGCCAGGCGCGGCGCCCGGCGGCGGCCTGGCGCAGGAGGTCCAGGTCGGTGAAGCGCAGGGCATCGGCCCCACGGCGGCGCAGCGCCAGCACGTACAGCAGCGGCAGCAGGGGCAGAAGCGCCAGCAGCCAGAGCCATTCGGCGGCGATGAAGCTCACGGGACTCACAGGATCCGGTTGAACCAGAACAGGGACGAGCCCGCCGCCAGCAGCGTCAGCAGCGCCGCGACCGCGACGAAAGCCGCGCCGACCTCGGTCTCGCGGGTCTCGACGACGAGCCGGGCGCTGATGTCGCGGTAGATCGCGCGCAGATCCTCGACGTCGCCGGCGCGAAAGAAGCGGGCACGCGTCACGTCGGCCACCTTCCTGAGCACCTCCTCGTCGAGCTGCACACGCATCGAAATGCCGTCGAGCTCCACCGCCGCACCCTCCTCGGTGCCGAGTCCGACGGTGAACACGCGCACGCCGCGCTGCGCGGCCAGCCGGGCCGCTGCCACGGCATCGGGCCCGCGGGTCGCCGCGCCGTCGCTGAGCAGCACGATGGCCGCGGATCTCTCGGAGCCCGGCAGCACCTCGGCGGGCGATGCGGGGCCGGGCTTCGGTACGGACGTCGGCTCGCGCGACCGCAGCTCGAAAGCCTCCTTCGGAAACAGCGCCTGGAGGCTCACCAGGATCGCCTCGCCGACGGCGGTGCCCGGCTGCGATTCGAGCCGCTCGATGACTTTCAGCAACTCCTCGCGGTTCGTCGTGGGCCGTTGCACGGCGAGCGCCGTCTCGGCGAAGGCGACCACGCCGATGCGCGTGGTCGCGGGCTGTTCCTCGATGAACTCGCGCGCGGCCTGCTGGGCCGCAGCCAGACGTGTGGGCTCGAGGTCGTCGGCCCGCATGCTGTGTGAGACGTCCAGCGCAAGGATGATGACGTCACGCAGCGAGGGCAGGCTCACGACCGCCATCGGCCGTGCCGCAGCCGCGATCAACAGCAGCAGCGCGAGACCATAAAGCAGCGGCGGCAGGATGCGGCGCAGGCGCGGCACGGCCGTGGTGTCGGCATGGTGACCCCAGCGGGCTGCGGCGAGCATTGCTTCGTGGCGGCGGCGCTGCATCCGCACGTAACCCAGCGCCAGCACGGGCACCAGCAGCCATCCCCAGAGCAGCAGCGGCCACTCGAAGATCACGGCGCGAGCACCTCCAGATGCCGCGGCAGACCCACGGTGGAGAGGCCGCGACGCTTGCGCAGCGCGGCGAAGCGCAGCAGCGTCTCCAGCAGGTCGTCACCCGTCGACAATTCCAGCGCATCGACGCCGGCGTCTGCGAGCGCGGCGAGGATCCCGGCCTCGCGCCGCTCGGCGGCGGCGGCGTAGCGCTCGCGGAACACGCGATCGTCGGCGTCGACGAACAGCTGCTCGCCCGTCTCGGCGTCCTGCACGAGCCCCAGGCCGAATTCCGGCAGCTCCCGCTCGGCCGGGTCGTACAGCCGCAGGGCCACGACCTCGTGCCGCCGGCTGAGCTGCGCGAGGGCCTTCGGCCAGCCGGGCGTGCTGATGAAATCCGAGACCAGGAACACGAGCGAACGGCGTGGCATCACCTGCATCGCGGTGCGCAGCAGCTCGCCGAGATCGGTGCGCGCCGCCTGCTCGAGTTTCGGCCGGTTCATCAGCGTGTGCAGGATGCGCAGCACCTGGCGCCGCCCGGTGGCCGGCGGGATCACGGCATCGATGCCGGTGCCATAGAGGATGGCACCCACCGGGTTGCCGTGGCGCGTCAGCACGCGCGCGAGCACGGCGACGAACTGCTCGAGGACCTCGCGCTTGCTGGTCTGCGAGCCGAAATCCACCGAGGGGCTCAGATCCAGCAGGAACCAGCCGACGATCTCGCGATCCTCGATGTACTGACGCACGTGCAGCGATTGCAGGCGCGCCGTCACGTTCCAGTCGATGTGGCGCACGTCGTCGTGCACCTGGTATTCGCGCACGTCGGCGAGATCCAGCCCCGCACCCCGGAACAGCGTGCGGTAGCTGCCGTGCAGCAGGCCGTCCAGACGTCGCAGCACCGTCCATTCCAGACGGCGCAGCAGGCCTTCAGGCGCTTGCGACGGGGCGACCACGGCTTTCCAGCGGCCTCGCGGGCGGCACGATCTGCGACATCAGGCGGTGGACGATCGCGTCGGGCGACATCCCTTCCATCAGCGCCTCGTACGACAGCACGAGGCGATGGCGCAGCACGTCGGGCACGAGATCGGTCAGGTCCTGCGGCAGCACGTAGTCGCGTCCGCGCAGGAACGCGAGCGC
>JADLDF010000198.1 GCA_020846815.1 Gammaproteobacteria bacterium
GGTCGCGACCGAGCAGGTTCGGCTGCGGATGCAGCGCCTCGAGATAGCGGCAGATCGCCAGCGACTCGGTGAGCCGCGTGCCGTCGTCGAGCTCGAGCACCGGCACTTCGCCGAGCGGATTGATCGCCAGGAACCCGGGCTGCAGGTTCGCGCCCGCGGCGATGTCGATCTCGACGCGCGGGATCTCCAGGCCCTTTTCGGCGGCGAACATGCGCACGCGGCGCGGGCTCGGCGCGAAGGCATTGTCGTAGAGCTTCATCGGCGGCGGCTCCCCTGCGGGGCACGCCCGCGTGTCTCGTCCCGAGACCCAGGGCCCGGTCCCCTTGGCGGCTCGCGCTCGTCGGCCGCGCCGGGATCCACCGGCGGCAACTCGTCCGGGTCGACCGGCTCGCCCGGGATCGCGCGATCGCCGCTCAGCCATGCGCCGAGGTCGATGAGGCGGCAGCGCTCGCTGCAGAACGGCCGCTCGGGGAAATCGGCATTCCAGAGGATCGGGCGGTCGCAGGTCGGGCACTTCACGTGCAGCAGGTGATCTCGAAGCTGACATCGCCCTCGGCCTGCCGCGGCCGGTCCGAAGGTCCGTTCCAGGTAACGAAGCGGATGCTCGAGCGGTAGTGGCTGCCGCTGATCTCCGGGTAGATGGGCGAGCCGGCCGGCAGCGCGATGCGCATGAGCTGCACCGGTGCGTCGCGGTCGAAGGTGATGTGGTAGACGCCGCCGTGCGCGACCTCGGTGCGCGGCCGCCCGCTCTGCCGCGTCAGCCACAGCAGCTCGGCGATCGCGTCGCAGAGCGGGCGCAGCATCGCCAGCCAGTTCGCGAAGGTCTCGTTGCGACGCTGCGCCGGCTGGCTCAGCCAGAAGTAGTAGTCCGGCAGGTCGAACTCGCAGGTGCCCCCTGGAATGGCGCTGCGATGGCGGATCGCCGCCAGGAACTCCGAGTCCTTCAGCGGCTGCAGGAAGGCCGAGCCGCAGGCCATGACGTCGGCCCGCAGCCGCAGCAGGTTCGAGATCACGGTGCGCAGGCGGTTCTGGTCCACCCCGGGGCGCGACTGGAACTCGTTCAGCAGCGACACCTGGCGCTCGAGCTCCTTCAGCACGTCGGCGCGGATGTCGGCCCGGGTGGTGATCGCGAGGATGTCGAGCAGGCTCGCCACCGCCGCGCGGCTGCCCCAGTGGCTCGGCGACTGGTGGTGGAACGAGGCCTGGTTGTAGAGGAAGTCGACCCGCAGGAACGAGCGCATCCGCTCGTTGAGCGGCTGCTCGAAAATGATCGGGGCCGCGGCGGCCGCAGCAGCAGCGGGCGCCGGGGCCCCGCCGTCGGCGGGTTCCGAAGTCATCAGGCTATTGTGCGACATCTGGCGTGCCGTGGCGCGCCGCGTTGAGGTAGCGCTCGTGCAGGGCCTCGACCTGGCGCCGCAGACCGGCGAGATCGCCGTCGTTGGCGATCACGTCATCGGCAGCCGCCAGGCGGGCCGCGCGGCTCACCTGGGCCGCGAGCACGGCGCGCGCCTGCGCCTCGGTCGAGCGGTCGCGAGCCATGACCCGCCGGACCTGCACGTCCTCCGGGCAGTCGACCACCAGTACCCGGTCGACCCGCTTGCGGGCCGCGCCGCCCTCGACCAGCAGCGGGATGGCCAGCATCTGGTAGGGGCCGCCGGCCAGCGCCGAGAGCCGGTCCATTTCGGCGCGGATCGCGGGATGGGTGATCGCCTCGAGATCGCGCCGCGCCGCCGGATCGGCGAACACGAGCTCGCGCAGCCGGCGCCGGTCGAGGCTGCCGTCCGGCTGCAGCACCTCCGCGCCGAAACGTGCCGCGATCGCCGCGAGTCCGGCCGTGCCGGGCGCGACCACGTCGCGCGCGATCTCGTCGCTGTCGATGATCGGCACGCCGAGCGCGGCGAACAGCCGCGACACTGTGGTCTTGCCGCTCGCGATGCCGCCTGTGAGGCCGACGCGGTACATGCTCAAGGCGCCGTGCGGAACAGCCCCAGATAGCCGTCGACGATCTCGCCGCCCCAGACCAGCATCAGCCAGCCCGCCGCGGCGAGATAGGGACCGAAGGCGATCGGCACGCTGCGGTCGCGGCCGAAGCGCAGCATCAGCGCGACGCCGACGACGGCGCCGACCAGGGCCGAGCAGAGCACGATCGGCAGGATCATCTTCCAGCCGAGCCAGGCGCCGAGCGCGGCCAGCAGCTTGAAGTCGCCGTAGCCCATGCCTTCCTT
Organism: Gammaproteobacteria bacterium; assembly: GCA_020846815.1. The sequence goes on from JADLDF010000198.1 coordinate 2,226, forward strand.
GCCGGTGGCGAGCTTGAACAGCCAGTACACGCTCCACAGCGACAGATACCCCGCTGCGGCGCCGATGATCGCGGTGCGCGGCTCCACCGGCACGGCCGCGCCGCCGTTGCCTGTGGCCCAGAGACTGAGCACCAGGCCGATCCACAGCAGCGGCAGCGTCAGCGAGTCGGGCAGGAGCTGAGTGTCGAGGTCGATGAAGGTCAGTGCGACCAGGTACCAGGTCAGCACCAGCGCCGCGAGCAGCGGCCAGCCGAAGCCGAACTTCCAGGCGACCGTGGCCGACAGCGCTCCGGTGAGCAGCTCGACCAGCGGGTAGCGCGCACTGATGCGCGCGCCGCAGCTTGCGCAGCGGCCGCGCAGCGCCAGCCAGGAGACGACCGGCACGTTCTGCAGCGCCGTGATCGGTGCCCGGCAGGCCGGGCAGGCCGAGCGCGGCACGACCAGGTTGTAGGTCTCCGCCTTTGCGGGCTGGCCTGGCGGCGTGCTTGGTGCGTCCGGCGAAGGGCCCGGCGCGCCCGCTGCGGCGGCGGCGCGTGCGCGCCGTTCGCGCTCGAGTTCTTCGCACTGCGTCTGCCACTCGCGCTCGAGCATGATCGGCACGCGATGGATGACCACGTTCAGGAAACTGCCGACCAGCAGGCCGAGCAGCAGCACGGCGCCGACGAGCAGCGCCGTGGAACCGGCGAACGCCTCGACCAGCAATGTCACGATCGCGTTCGCCGCCTCGGGGCGGCCTCAGACCACCGCGCCGAGCTTGAAGATCGGCAGGTACATCGCGATCACCAGGCCGCCGACCAGCACGCCGAGGATCGCCATGATCAGCGGCTCGAGCAGGCTCGACATGCTGTCGACGGCGTTGTCGACGTCGGCCTCGTAGAACGTCGCGACCTTGCCCGACATCTCGTCGAGCGCGCCCGATTCCTCGCCGACCGCGACCATCTGGATGACCATGTTCGGGAACAGGCCGGTGTTGGCCATGGCCTGCTGCAGGCGCTGGCCCGTCGCGA
>JADLDF010000199.1 GCA_020846815.1 Gammaproteobacteria bacterium
GCCTCGTCGACGCGCGTGAATGCGATGCGCGTCTCGTCGGGCGACCACCAGTAGCCGGTGCTGCGGTCCATCTCCTCCTGCGCGACGAATTCCGCGACGCCGAAAGACACGGTGCCGCCGCCGCCGCCGGTCACGGGCCGTTCACGACCGCTCGCGAGCTCGATGACCCAGAGGTTCTGCTCGCGCACGAAGCTGACGTAGCGTCCACGCGGCGAAAACTTCGGATCGGTCTCGTAGGCGGACGTATCGGTCAGGCGGCGCACCGCGCGCGCCGCTGGCGCATCGCGGTCGTAGAGGAACAGGTCGCCGTCAATCGGGAACAACAGCTGCCGGGAGTCGCTCGAGAACACGTAGTCGACGATGCCGGAGAGGGACGAGGTGCGCTGGCGCTCGCGGCGCTGTTCTTCTTCGCTGTTGATGACCGGGCTGTTGATGACCGGGCTGTTGATGACCGGGCTGTCGACGACCGGTCCGTCGGCTGCCCGCGGGCCGCGGTTCGCGCCCGCGGCGAGCTGCGTGGAGTCGACCAGGCGCGCGGCGCGGCCCCCGGCCACGTCCCAGGCCCAGAGGTCGAGCCGGTCCTTGTCGTCGGGCCGCCCCTGCAGGAAGGTCACGAGCCGGCCATCGGGCGAGAAGCGCGGGTTGCGCAGCGCGGTGCCGGAGAGATCCGGCGCGGCGAAGATGCGTTCGATCGTCAGCGGCCCGCAGAGGGCTGGGGCCGCTGCAAGCGCCACAGCTGTGGCCACGGCCACCTCTGCGACCGCGACCATGGCCGTCGCTGCGGCAGCGGCCGCGCGCCGGCCGGCACGCCGGGCCTGCCTGTGGGAGGGATTGGTCATGGCCGGGTACCGTCCGATAAAATGCACGTCGTCGCTGCGCGCGGAAGTTTAGGGATGAACCTGCCATATCACCACATCGCGGCCGCGGCCGCCGGTCTGTGCGCGGCCCTGGCGGCCGCCGCTGCGTCGCCCGGATCGACTGGTTCGACTGCACCGGTCGCGACGCCATCGCTGTTGGGCTCGACATCGGCGCCGGTCTATCCGCAGGTCGAACGCGGCACGGACGTCGACGATTACCACGGCACGCGCGTCGCGGATCCATATCGCGCACTCGAGGTCGCCGACGCGCCGGTCACGCGGCGCTTCGTCGCCGAGCAGAACGCGCTCGCACGGCCCTGGCTCGAGTCGATCCCGCAGCGCGCCTGGATCAAGTCGCGGCTCGAGACGCTGTGGAACTACGAGAGGGTCGGGGTGCCGCGCAAGGAGGGCGGGCGCTATTTCTTCCTGCGCAACGACGGGCGGCAGAACCAGAGCGTGCTCTACTGGACGGACGCGCTCGAGGCGACGCCACGTGTGCTGATCGACCCCAACACCCGGCGCGCCGATGCCACGGTCGCGATTGCGCGCTTCGAGCCCTCGCCGGATGGAAAGATCCTCGCCTACGCGCTGTCGGACGGCGGCACCGACTGGGAAGTCTGGCGCTTCCGGCGCATCGACGACGGCGTCGACCTGCCCGACGAGCTGCGCTTCACCAAGTTCTGGGAGCTGTCCTGGTCGCGCGACGGCAGCGGCGTCTGGTACAGCCGCTATCCGCAGCGGGTGGCCGCTGCCGGAGGTGCCCCAGGTCCGCGCGGTGACGACCCGCGCGGCGACGATCAGGGGCAGCCGGTGATCCACTTCCACGAGCTCGGCGAGCCGCAATCGGCCGACAGGCAGGTGTACGCCGTCGCGGGGCATCCGACGCGCACGCCTTCGGCGCGCGTCACCGACGACGGCCGCTGGCTCGTGGTCACGCTGTTCGACGGCTACGAGAAGAACGCGATCGATCTCGTCGACCTGCGGCGGCCGGGCGCTCGGCCGCGGCGTCTGTTCGGTGATTGGGACGCGCTTTACACGGTCATCGGCAGCGAGGGCGACACGTTCTGGGTGCAGACCACGAACGCTGCACCGCGCGGCCGGGTGATCACGGTCGATGCGCGCCGGCCGCAGCCGCGGCACTGGCGCGAAGTCGTGCCGCAGTCCGATGCCGCGCTGGTCGCGGCCAGCCGCGTCGGCTCGCGGCTGGTGGCGAGCTACGTGAGCGACGCGCACGGCGTCGCGCGTCTGTTCGAGAAGGACGGCCGGCCCGTCGGCGACGTGCCGCTGCCGGGGCTCGGCTCGATCGACGGCTTCGCGGGACGGCCCGGCGATCCCGAGACCTTTTTCAGCTACGCCGATTACCTGAGCCCGGCACGCGTGCTGCGCTACGACACCGCGACCAATGCCACGCGCCTGTTCCGCCAGCCGCAGCTCGCGGCCGACACCTCGGCGTACGTGACGCACCAGGTGTTCTACACGTCGAAGGACGGCACCCGCGTGCCGATGTTCGTCACGCATGCCCGCGACTTCGTGCCCGACGGCGACGCACCGACGCTGCTCTACGGCTACGGTGGCTTCTCGATCTCGCTGACGCCGGCGTTCCGCCCCGCGGTGCTGACCTGGCTGCAGATGGGCGGCGTCTACGCGGAGGCGAACCTGCGCGGCGGCGGCGAATGCGGCGAGGCCTGGCACCAGGCGGGTACGAAGCTGCGCAAGCAGAACGTGTTCGACGACTTCATCGCCGCGGCCGAGTGGCTGGTCGCACAGCGCTACACGCGCCCGGAGCGGCTCGCGATCAGCGGTCGCAGCAACGGCGGGCTGCTGGTCGGCGCCGCACTGACGCAGCGGCCGGACCTCTTCGGTGCGGCGCTGCCGGCCGTCGGCGTGCTCGACATGCTGCGCTATCACACCGCGAGCGCCAATGCGCGCCAGTGGTCGAGCGACTACGGGCTGAGCGAGGTCGCCGAGGAATTCCGCGCGCTGCTCGCGTATTCGCCGCTGCACAACCTGCGCGCCGGCACCTGCTACCCGCCGACGCTGGTGACCACGGCCGATCGCGACGATCGTGTCGTGCCCTGGCACAGCTACAAGTTTGCCGCGGCCCTGCAGCATGCACAGGGCTGTGCCGAGCCGGTGCTGATCCGCGTCGAGACGCGTGCCGGCCACGGCGCCGGCAAGCCCGTGTGGATGCAGATCGAGGACTACGCCGACCAATGGGCGTTCGCGGCGCGGGCACTCGGCATCGAATTGCCCGTGCGGTAGGCGCAGGCCTACGCGGCGCGCTCGCCGTCACCGACAGGCGCGCCCGGCCGTGGACGACACACGCCGCGGCCGCTTTGCCCGATCTTGCTTCCCGGTCTCTCCCCCACGGCACCGCCCATGCGACGCTCCCGCGCCTCGTCGCCGCACCTCGCCTGCGGCCCGAAACTGCTTCGCGCTCCGCGATCCGGAGGTCGTGGTGGCTGATGCGCTGGCGGAGTTCCTGGCGACGCTGGCGCATGAACTACGCAACCCGCTCGCGCCGATCCGCACCGCCGCACAGCTGCTGGCGCGGCCGCAGCTCGCGCCGGCCGAGATCGAACGCGCCAGCGGCATGATCGACCGGCAGGTGCGCCACATGGCGAGGCTGCTCGACGATCTGCTCGACGTGGCGCGCATCACGCGCGGTCACCTCGAGCTGCGGCGCGAGCGGGTCGGGCTGCAGTCGGTCGTGGCGGCCGCGGTCGAGATGGCGCGACCGGCTATCGACGCGCGCTGTCACGAGCTGCAGGTGCTGCTGCCCGAGCAGGAGCCGTACCTCGACGTCGATCCGGTGCGCATCACCCAGGTGCTGACCAACCTGCTGAGCAACGCCGCCAAGTACACCGCGCCGGGCGGCACGATCCGGGTGCGGGCCCGTCTGGATGGCGCGGACTGCGTACTGGTCGTGCGCGACAACGGTGTCGGCCTGCAGCCCGATGCCCTGCAGCGGATCTTCGAGGCCTTTTCCCATCAGCAGCCGGCACTGGAGCGGGCCGAGGGCGGTCTCGGCATCGGTCTCGCGCTGGTCAAGGGTCTGGTCGAGCTGCACGGTGGTTCGATCGTCGCCTGCAGCCAGGGCCTCGGCTGTGGCAGCGAGTTCGTCGTGCGCCTGCCGGCGGCCGGGATGTCGCGTGCGGATGGGTGCCACGAAGTGGGTCGGCGAGCCACCTGCCCGACCGTGGTGCGACGGGTGCTGATCGCCGACGACAACGTAGATGCCGCCGAGAGCCTCGCGATCCTGCTGCGGCTCGCCGGCCACGACGTACTGGTCGCGCACGACGGGCTGGGTGCGCTGCGTCTGGCGACGCACGAGCGGCCGGACGTCGTGGTGCTCGACATCGGCATGCCCGGCATGAACGGCTACGAAGTGGCGCGCTGCCTGCGCCGCGAGGCCTGGGGGAGCGGGCTGCGGCTGATCGCCGTCACGGGCTGGGGTCAGGACGAGGACCGGCGTCGCGCGCTGGCGGCGGGCTTCGATTCGCATCTGACCAAGCCGTTCGAGCCCGAGCATCTCGAGTCGCTGGTGGTGCAGCCGGGGGCGACGCATTAGGCTGGCGATCCGGCAGCGCAGCGCCGGGGTGCCGGCGGCAACCCGGCCGAAGGCCGTGGGCTCGGCTCAGCGCCGCGTCAGCAGCAGATAGCCTTCCGCGAGCGCGTCGACGCCGCGCTGCGCGAACTTCGGGAAGTCGTCGAGCGAAGTATCGCGCCCGAGCAGCTCGATGCGGTGGGTGGCACCGAACAGCGCTTCCACTTCGGGTTCGAGCACTGCGTGCGGCGGGCCGCTCATCTGCGACTGGTCGTACTCCATTGTCACGAGCAGCGTGCGCGTACCCGGCGGCGAGAGCTCGGTCAGCTTCGCCGCATAGCGCCGACGCATCGCCGGCGGCAGCGCGACCAGCGAGCCGCGGTCGAATACGCCCTGGATCGGCCCGAGCGTCGCAGCATCGAGCGCGAACAGGTCGCCGGGGCGC
>JADLDF010000200.1 GCA_020846815.1 Gammaproteobacteria bacterium
GCTGGCGCTGCCACTCGGGCAACACCTCCTCCGGGCGCAGCCGGCGCTGCGCGAAGACCGTGCGGTTGGCGCGGGCCTTCTCCAGGGCATCCTGCCAGCGCAGCTCGAGTGGCTTGAGATCGATGGGCTCCTCGCCGAAGTCGAGCCGGCCCTGTTCGTACGCGCCCGGGACGCGTTCGCGCTTGAGCAGCGCGGCCTTGATCAGCGCCTGGTTGATGCGCCCTTCGTCCTCCGGCATCGGCACGAGCACGCCGAGCTCGCGACGGATGGCGTCCGCCTTGCGCAGGATGACATTGAGGATGAAGCCATCGACCGGATTGTCCTCGCCGTAGAGCATGGCGCAGCGGACTTCAGGCGCCTTCTGTCCGAAGCGGTCGACACGGCCTTCGCGCTGCTCGTGGCGCGTGGGGTTCCAGGCGAGGTCGTAGTGCACGACCGCGGTGAACCAGTGCTGCAGGTTGACGCCCTCGGAGAGGCAATCGGTGGCCACGAGCACGGGCCGGACGTTGGACCCGGCGCCCAGCTCGGCCACGCGCAGCTCGCGCTCTTCGGGCGTGTACTCGCCGGTGACGGCGTCGACCGTGGCGTCGGGCAGGTGCTTGCGAAGGTGCTCGGCCACATAATGCGCGGTGGCCACGTAGCGGCAGAACACCACGGGGCGGAAGCCCGCATCGAGCAGGCCACGCAGGTGCTGGATGAGGGTGGCGAGCTTGGGGTCACCACTGTCGCCGGCCAGCGCGCGCGCCTCGTCGAGCAGCGCGGCGAGGCGTTCGGCATCTTCCAGTTGGGCAGCAGGCTCGATGTCGGTGGGCGCGAGCTCGTCGGGCGTGCCGTCGAGCACGCGGTCTTCGTCGGCCAGGGCTTCGAGTTCCTCGCGCGTGCCGGCCAGTCGCGTGGTCAGCGCCTTCTCGGCTGCGGCGGGGGACGAGGCCACGCAGCGCAGGAGCGCCAGCGTGGCGTACCAGATCAGGCGGGCGGCACCGGTCTCGTGGCGCTCGGTGCGTGCGGCGAGCTCGACGCAGTAGTTCTGCACGGCATCGAAGAACGAGCCCCAGCGGCCGGTGAGCTTGTAGGTGAGCTCGGCGGTCATGCGGCGCGGGAAGATGCGACGGTCCTCGCCGTCCTGCTGCCATTCCTCGATGTCCTTGCGGCGGCGTTGCACGAAGTGGCGCGCAAGCTGTTGCCGCAGCGGATGATCGGCGGCGGCCGCAATGCTTTGCAGACCCCCGAATTCCGGGCGCAGCAGCGAGAGCAGGTTGTAGAAGGCGACTTCGTCACCCGAGTGCGGTGTGGCGGTGAGCAGGATCAGGTGCCGGGCATCGTCCGCCGAAAGCCTCTGCAACAGCTCGAAGCGCAACTGCCGGCCCTGGCCGGCGGCGGCGCAGGTGTGCGCCTCGTCGACGACGATGCACTCGGGTGCAATGGCGAGAAAGTGCTCGCGGTGGCGCTCGCCCTTGATGTAGTCGAGGCTGACGACGACGATCGGGTGCTCGTCGAACAGGCTCGCGCCGTGCGGCAGCTCGCGTTCCAGGCGGTTCACGGTGGCCGAGGTCAGCGCCACGGCGCGCAGGTGGAAGCGCTCGGTCAGCTCCTGCTGCCACTGCTCGACGAGATGCGGCGGACACAGCACCGCGATGCGGGCGATCTCGCCGCGGTCCATCAGTTCGCGGGCGATGAGACCCGCCTCGATGGTCTTGCCGACACCGACGTCATCGGCGATGAGCAGGCGGACCGTGGGCAGCCGCAGCGCCATCAGCAGCGGCACGAGCTGGTAGGCGCGCGGTTCCACGGCGATGTTGCCGAACGAGCGGAACGGGCCTGCTCCGGCGCGCAGTCTCAGACGCAATGCGTCACGCAGCAGGCGTGCCGCGTCATGCGTGCCAGGTTGCTGCGGGTCGGGCCAGGGGAAGGTGGCGGGCTCCGGGGGCTGCGGCTCCAACGCCGGAATCAAAGTGACGATGTCCTCATCCGAGCCGCCGAGCGGCCGTAGGTGCAGGCAGTCCGGGCCCGAGGCGGGCTGGACCACCCACTCGCGTCCGCGTGCGCGCACCAGCACGCCGGGGAGGTACTCGGCGACGGCGCTCATGCCGAAGCTCCGGTCTTCGCGTTGCCGAATACCTCGACGTTCTCCGCGAACTGCTGCAACCAAGTGGACTCGTCTCCGAGCACGAGAACTCGGTAGCCGCGGTCGGTCGCGTATTGCGTGAGATCAGGTGCGGGCGGCGTCAGGAAGACGAGCACGCGGGCCGCCTTGTATTGCGCATCGGCGGTGCCCGCGCCACCGTTGAGTGATACGGAGGTCGCGTCGGGGCGGCGCAGCTCGAGCCGGGTCAACGTGTCGAGCCAGCGCCCGAGTACGCCATCGGCCGCTGGTGCCGCGACGGCCGCGTCGACTTCAGCGACGTTGGCCCCGGCGAGCGCGGTGAGTACCCGCAGCGCATCCGGGTCGAGCCGATTGATCAGATCGTGATCCGGCTGGTTGAAGTACGACAGCAGGCACTGATAGCAGCCGGCCTCGCAGATACGCAGTGCCTGGCCATCGACGATGCGCTTTTTTTCCAGGTCGGCCAGTCCATCAAAGCGCCAGACGCCATCCTCGGGTGCGCGGAAATGCATAAGGCGCAGCGCGGTGGAAGCTGCTTCGGCAAGACTGCGCCGCTCGGTGGCAAGGCGCGAGAGCACGCCGGCGCCACCTTCGGCGGCCTCGTAGAACAGCAGCGCGCGCCGATCGTCCTGGTTCGGCAGGGGTTCGGCGATGAGTTCGGCTTCTTCGATCTGAAAGGTCTGTTCGATGCCGCGCCGGAGCGCGGCCAGCAAGGTTGCCATCGTCGCGGCGCTGAGCTCGCGGCCCGGGGTGAGGATAAGGATGTTCCGATGGTCCTCGACAAAGGGCACGATACGCTGGTTGGGCACCTTGTCGAGCAAGGCCTCTTCGGGCTTGTCTTCGGCCGCCGCCTCGTTGGGGCTGTCCTGCTTGCTCCAGACCCCGCTGACGGGGTTGATGTAGAAGCCGAGCTGCTTCTTGTCCTTGCGTCGGCGCCAGCCGCGGTTGATGCGCC
>JADLDF010000201.1 GCA_020846815.1 Gammaproteobacteria bacterium
ACGGCAGTCCGCTGTTCGCGCCGGACCTGCCGAACCTCATCGTCACGCCGCACGTCGCCTGGGCCGCACGGGAATCCCGCCAGCGCTGCATCGACGAGATCGCGGCGAATGCGGCGGATTTCCTGCGTGGCGGAAGCCGCGGGCGCGTAGCCTGACGCGCCCGGCATCCGGGCCGCGCGACGCGACGATTCGCGTTCTCCTGCGCGAAACCGTCGTGTGAAGAAATGTCAGGCCGGCCGCCGCGCAGCGCCTGACAGACAAACGGCTCCCGTCCGCCCTATCCTAGAGGACCGCACCCACCGGTCCCGCCAATGCTCCTTCGCTGCCGTCGTTCCCGCGCCCTGCTTCCCGTTCTGCTCGCCCTGCTGGGCACCGCCGCGTGCTCGGACTCGCCCGAGCAACTGATCGGCAATGGCGGGCCCGCCGACCGGCCCATGAGCCGCAACCAGCCACCGGTACCGGTGGTCACGACCATGCCGGAGCTGCGCCCGTTCGGGGCGCAGATCGAAGCCGTCGGCACGGCGCTCGCGAACGAATCGGTGGAGATCACGTCGAAGATCACGAACACCGTCACCGCGATCCGCTTCGAGGAAGGCCAGCCGGTGCGCCGGGGCGCCGTGCTCGTCGAGCTCGATCGCGCGACGGCCGCGGCCGAGCTCGCCGAGGCCGAGGCGACGCTGGCGGACGCACGCAACCAGTTCAACCGCGGCCGTGATCTTTCCGTGACCCAGGCACTGTCGAAAGCCCAGCTCGAGCAGCTCGAGACCGCGGTCAAGACCGGCGAGGCGCGGGTCGCCGCGGCGCGGGCGCGCGTCGCCGACACGGTCATCCGCGCGCCGTTCGACGGCCGTACGGGCTTCCGGCGCGTCAGCCTCGGTGGTCTCGTCAACTCCGGTGCCGTGATCACGACGCTCGACGACACTTCGGTCATCAAGCTCGAGTTCACGGTGCCGCAGAGCTTCTTCAACGAGCTCGTTCCCGGTCTGCCTGTCCAGGCGACCACCGAGGGACTGCCGTCGCGCGTGTTCGACGGCAAGGTCACGACCATCGGCTCGCGCGTCGATCCGACCACGCGCTCGATTCCGGTGCGCGCCGAGCTGCCGAACCGCGACGGCGTGCTGCGGCCGGGCATGTTCATGTCGGTACGCGTCAAGGGGCGGGAGATTCCGACCCTGATGCTGCCCGAGGGTGCACTGGTGCCCGAGCAGGGCAAGACCTACGTCTACGTCGTCGCCGAGGGCCGCGTGTCGCGCCGCGAAGTGCAGACCGGCGGGCGTGTGCCGGGCAGCGTCGCGGTGCTCGCCGGCCTGCAGCAAGGTGAGCGCGTGATCCTCGAGGGCACGCAGCGCGTACGCGAGGGTGCGACCGTGGTCGAGGTGCCGCCGGAGGGGTCGGCCGCGGACGCGGCCGCCGCTGCCGCGGCAGATGCGGGGACGGACGCGGCGCCAGCCGCGGCCGGCAGCAGGGTCGGCAATGGCAACGGTGCCGACGGCAAGACCGCCGGTTCGCGGCGGGCGACGCCATGAACATCTCGGAGCTCTGCATCCGCCGGCCCGTCTTCGCGACGGTCCTGAGCATGCTGCTCGTGCTGTTCGGCCTGGTCGCGCTGCAGCGTCTGTCGGTGCGCGAATACCCCGACATCTCGCGCCCGGTCGCCTCGATCACGACGATCTACCGCGGCGCCTCGGCGGCCGTCGTCGAGAACAAGATCACCCAGGTCATCGAGGACCGCATCGCCGGCATCGAAGGCATCCTCAAGCTCGAGTCCGACAGCGAGGACGAGCGCTCCAGCATCCGCATCGAGTTCGACGTCGAGCGCGACATCGACGCCGCCGCCAACGACGTGCGCGACCGCATCTCGCGCGTCATGGCGCAGCTGCCGCCCGAAGCGGATCCGCCGCAGGTCACCAAGGCCGACGCGTCGGCCGAGTCGGTGATGTTCCTCAGCTTCAATTCCGACAAGATGACGGAGCTTGAGGTCACCGACTATGCCGAGCGCTACATCGTCGACCGGCTCTCGACGATCCCCGGCGTGGCTCGTGCCGGGCTGTCCGGCGGCCGCCGTGCCGCGATGCGCATCTGGATCGACCGGCAGGCGCTCGCCGCGCGGGCGCTGACAGTCAGCGACATCGAGAACGCGCTGCGCCGCGAGAACGTGCAGCTGCCCGCGGGCCGCCTCGAATCGCGGACGCGCGAATTCTCGCTGCGCACCGAGGTCGGCCTCGACACCGAAGAGGATTTCCGCAACCTGGCGATCGGCCGCGGGGCCGATGGTCACCTCGTGCGGCTCGGCGAGGTCGCCGACGTGCGGCTCGCCGCCGAGAACACCCGCTCGATGATGCGCACCAACGGCCGCCCGGGCGTCGGCATCGGCGTCGAGGCGCAGTCCAAGGCAAACGTGCTCGAGGTCGTGCGCGGCGTGCGTAACGAGGTGGCGAAACTGCGGGCTGAGCTGCCGCAGGGTGCCTCGCTGATGATCAACGTCGACAACGGCATCGCCATCGAAGCGGCGTTGCGCGAGGTGCTGATCGCGGTCGCGTTCGCGTTCGCGTCGGTGCTGCTGGTGATCTTCGTGTTCCTCGGCAACCTGCGCAGCACGCTAATTCCGGCGCTGACCATACCCGTCTCCATAGTCGCCGCCTTCATGGCCATGTATCTGCTGGGCTACTCGATCAACGTGCTGACGCTGCTCGGCATCGTGCTCGCGATCGGTCTGGTGGTCGACGACGCGATCGTCGTGCTGGAGAACATCCACCGCCGTGCCGAACTCGGCGAGGCGCCGATCGTCGCCGCGGTCAACGGCAGCCACGAAATCGGCTTCGCGGTCATCGCTACGACTCTGACGCTGATCGCGGTGTTCGTCCCGATCTCCTTCCTGCCGGGCGACATCGGCCGGCTGTTCCGCGAGTTCGGCCTGACGCTGGCCGCAGCCGTTGCGTTCTCGGCACTGGTGGCGCTGACGCTGACGCCGATGATGGCCTCGAAGTTGCCGGCAGCCGGCGAGGCCAAGCCCGGCCGCTTCGCGGCCGCGGTCGAGCACTTCTTCGGACGACTGTCCTCGGCCTACGAGACCAAGCTCCGCCAGGTCAACCGGCGGCCGTGGCTGATCGTCGGCGGAGTGCTGGCGCTGAGCCTCGCCGGCTTCCTGACCTTCCGCGCACTGCCTTCGGAGTTCACGCCCCGTGCAGACATCGGCCGTCTGTTCGTCACGATGGAAGCGCCCGAAGGCGCGAGCTTCGAATACACGGAGGCCTACGGCCGCAAGCTCGAGCAAATCGCCGCGCGCCAGGTCGAGAAAGGCGACATCCGGCGCGTGACGCTGCGCCTGCCCGGCGGCCTCGACGGCAGCTCGGGCTCGGTCAACAACGCGCGCCTGATCATCTCCATGATCGACTGGCGCGACCGCGAGCGCTCGGCCCAGGACGTCGCACGCGAGATCACCGCGGAGCTGCGCAGCCTGCCCGGCGTTCGCGCCACGGCCACGGCGCCCGGCGGGCTGCGCGGCGGCTGGGGCTCGCCGATCGAGGCCGTGATCGGCGGACCCGACTACGAGAAGCTCGCCGAGTGGTCGGCGAAGCTCACGCGCCTCGCCGAGCAGAATCCCGGTCTGGTCGCCGTCGAGAACAGCTACAAGCCGCGCAAGCCGCAGATCCGCGTCGCGATCGACCGCGACCGCGCCGCCGACCTCGGCATCTCGTTGCAGACCGTCGGCCGCACGCTCGAGACGGTGCTCGGCTCGCGCATCGTGACGACCTTCATCGACCGCGGCCGCGAATACAACGTGATCCTGCAGGGCAAGGAGGACGAGCGCGCCACGCTCACCGACCTGACCAACATCCAGGTCCGCTCGGACCGCAGCGGCGAGCTGATCCCGCTCGCCAGCATCGTCGAGCTGCGCGAGATGGCGGGAGCCACCCAGCTCAGCCGCTTCAACCGGCTGCGTGCCGTCGAGGTCAAGGCAGGCCTCGCGGACGGCTACACCATGGGCGAGGCGGTGAAGTGGTTCCAGGACACCGTGGAGCGCGAGCTGCCGGCCGGCGCGACCCTGATGTGGGACGGCGAGTCGGGCGACTACGTGCGCAGCGGCGGCCAGCTCTACCTCACTTTCCTGTTCGCGGTCGTGATCGTGTTCCTGGTGCTGGCGGCGCAGTTCGAGAGCTTCGTGCATCCGACGATCATCATGACCACGGTACCGCTCGCGCTGCTCGGCGCGGTGTTCGGTCTGAAGGTGCAGGGCCTCAGCATCAACATCTTCAGCCAGATCGCCGTGATCATGCTGATCGGCATCGCGGCCAAGAACGGCGTGCTGATCGTCGAGTTCGCGAACCAGCTCCGTGATCGCGGCATCGAGTTCGAGGAGGCGATCGTGAAGGCCGCCGCGACGCGCCTGCGCCCGGTGCTGATGACCAGCCTCTGCACGGCGTTCGGCGCGATCCCGTTCCTGGTCGCGCGCGGTGCGGGTGCGGAGCAGCGGCTGCCGATCGGCGTCGTCGTCTTCTACGGCACGATGCTGTCGGTGGTCCTGACGCTGATCGTCGTTCCGGCGGTGTACTCGCTGATCGCGCGGCGGACCAAGTCGACCCAGTACACGACGCGGCTGGTGGACCGGCTGCTGGGGGCAGCGGCGCCTCAGCCTACTGCGCGGGGTTGATCGCTGCGGGGTAGCGCCTGAGGCGCGCTGCAACCGTTCTCTCTCAAATTCAAATGCCCACCGCAGACGCAGCGGCGAGAGAAGACTCCCGCAGGATCGCTTCTAGAAGCACTTCCG
>JADLDF010000202.1 GCA_020846815.1 Gammaproteobacteria bacterium
GTGTCGCGCCTCGTGGCCGTGGACGTCGACGAGGCGCTGCGCCTCGCGGCGAGCTGAGCGATGACCGAGCTGCGCTGGGCCCTGCTGCTGGCGGGCATCCTGTTCGTCGCCGGGCTGGTCGCCTGGGAGCTGCGCAAGCGGCGGGCGCGGGACGGCGCGCGCGGACGGTTCGCGATGCCGGGCGGCGGTGACCGCGATGCGCCGACCGCGTCCGGCCGCACGCACGACCCGGCTGCAGGCGTGCCGTCCGCCGGCGCCGCGAGTCGCGAGGAGCCGTCGTTCTCGATGCCCGAGCTGCCGCGTCGCGACCCGCTGCGCGGCCTGCCCGTGGTCGAGATCGACCCGCGCGTGGCCGAAGGGCCGCGCGTCGGCGACCTGCCGGTCATCAGCATGGGCGGCGATCCGGCGTCGCCATCCGTGGCCCGTCACGACGCCGGGCCCGCGCCGGCGGCCACGGCTGCTCCGGACGGCGTCCCGGGCTCGCACGAAGTGCCGCCCCCGACTCCATCCCCGGCCCAGTCGTCGGCGTCGGATCCCGTGGAACGCGCCTCGGCCTGGCTCGCCGATTCTGTGCCGAGCGAGCTGCCGCAGGCCGTCGTGCTCGACTGGCCGCCCGAGGAGCAGCGGCGCATCGTCGCGCTGCGGGTCGTGCCGCGCCCGGGCGAGCGTTTCAATGGCTCCGCGCTGCGCCAGGCGCTCGTGGGCGAGGGCTTCATCCACGGCGAGCTCGACATCTACCACAAGCCTGCCGGCGACGGGCGCGCGATGATCAGCGCCGCGAGCCTGACCCGACCCGGCACCTTCGATCCCAGGACCATCGACGGCCTGCTGTTCGCCGGCCTGAACCTGTTCGCAGTGCTGCCCGGCCCGCTGTCGCCGCGCGACACCGTGGAGCGGCTGCTGCTGGTGGCACGCACGCTGGCGCAGCGGCTGCGCGGCGAGGCGCTCGATGGGCGCGGGCAGCTGCTGACCGACGCCCGCGTCGCGGAGCTGCGGCGCGAGGCGGTCGAAGGCGCGCCGTGACGCGGCGGCGTGCCGCGACGGCGCGCGCCATCGAGCTGCGCGCGCAGATCGCGCATCACGACTACCGCTATCACGTCCTCGACGATCCGCAGGTCCCGGACGCCGAGTACGACCGCCTCGTCCAGGAGCTGCTCGCGCTCGAGCGGCAGCACCCCGAGCTGGTCACGCCCGATTCGCCGAGCCAGCGCGTGGGCGCCCGGCCCTCCGCCGCGTTCGCGACCCTCGTGCACCGCATCCCGATGCTCTCGCTGGACAACGCCTTCAGCGAAGAGGACGTCGTCGCCTTCGACCGCCGCATCCGCGACAAGCTCGGCGGCGAGGTCGACGTGGCATACAGCGCCGAGCCGAAGATCGACGGCCTGGCTGTGTCGGTGACCTGGGAGGACGGCCGGCTGCTGCGGGCCGCGACCCGCGGCGACGGCGAGCGCGGTGAGGACGTCACGGCGAACGTGCGCACCATCCGCTCCGTGCCGCTGCGGCTGCGCGACGGCGCGCCGCGGCTGCTCGAGGCGCGCGGCGAGGTGTTCATGCCGCTGGCGCGCTTCGAGCGCATGAACCGCGAGGCTGAGGCTCGCGGCGAGCGCACCTTCGTGAACCCACGCAATGCCGCCGCGGGCGCGCTGCGCCAGCTCGACCCGCAGATCACCGCGGCGCGACCCCTCGACCTGTATTTCTACTCGGTCGGCGAGGTGGACGGCGTCGCGCTGCCGGAGCGCCACAGCGAGGTGCTGGCGCGCCTGCGCGAATGGGGACTGCGCACCTGCCCGGAGATCGGCGTCGTGCACGGCGTCGCGGGCTGCCTCGACTACTACCGCCGCATCGGCGAGCGGCGCGCGAAGCTGCCGTACCAGATCGACGGCGTCGTCTACAAGGTCGACCGCTTCGCGGAGCAGCGTCAGCTCGGCTTCCTGTCGCGCGCGCCGCGCTGGGCGCTGGCGCACAAGTTCCCGGCCGACGAGGCGATCACGACGGTGCGCGACGTCGAGTTCCAGGTCGGACGCACCGGCGCGCTGACGCCGGTCGCGCGGCTCGCGCCGGTGTTCGTCGGCGGCGTCACGGTCAGCAACGCGACGCTGCACAACATGGATGAGATCGAGCGCAAGGACGTGCGCATCGGCGACTCGGTGGTCGTGCGACGCGCCGGCGACGTGATTCCCGAGGTGCTGCGGGTCATGCCGGAGCGGCGCCCGGCCGATGCGCGGCCGGTCGTGCTGCCGGGCGCCTGTCCCGTCTGCGGCTCGCCCGTGGTACGCGAGGAGGAAGGCGCGATCGCGCGCTGCACCGGCGACTACGTCTGCCGCGCGCAGCGCAAGGAGCGGCTGCGCCACTTCGCCTCGCGGCGCGCCATGGACGTCGAGGGGCTCGGCGACAAGCTCATCGACCAGCTCGTCGAGGGCGGCTTCGTGAGCTCGCCCGCCGACCTCTACGCGCTCGACGCGGCGCAGCTCGAGGGCCTGGACCGCATGGGCCGCAAGTCGGCCGAAAAGCTCGTCGCCGCCTTGCAGCGCAGCCGGGAGACCCGGCTCGGACGTTTCCTGTTCGCGCTCGGCATCCGCGAGGTCGGCGAATCCACGGCCGCGGCGCTGGCCGGTTACTTCGGCGCGCTCGAGCCCCTGATGGTCGCGGACGCCGAGGCCATCCAGGAGGTGCCGGACGTCGGTCCCGTCGTGGCCGCGCACGTGGTCGAGTTCTTCGCGAACCCGTCCAACCTCGAGGTGATTGCGCGGCTGCGCGCCGCCGGCGTGCGCTGGCCCGACCAGCCGCGCACCGTGCCCGAGAAGCTGCCGCTCGCGGGACTCACGTTCGTGATCACCGGCACGCTGGAATCGCTGCAGCGGGCCGAGGCGGAGGAAAAGCTGCGCGAGCTCGGCGCGCGCGCCGCCGGTAGCGTCTCGGCCAAGACCAGCTACCTGGTCGCCGGTGCGGATGCCGGTTCCAAGCTCGCCAAGGCGACGGCACTGGGTGTGCCGGTCATCGACGAACAGGCGCTGCGACGCGTTCTGGAAACGAAGCGGCCGCCAGCCTGAAGAGCGTGGCGGCCGCGCTCCGTCAAAGCTTCTTCTCGACCTTCGCGGTCTTCAGCAGCTCGTCCGAGTAGCCCTTGAACTTCTTGGCCAGCACGACCTGGCCGAGCTGTCCCTTGACTGCGTCGAACGGCGGCGGCTGCACCTCGCGGGTGTCCTCGAGCCGGATGATGTGCCAGCCATACTGGGTCTGCACCGGCTTCGCCGTGGTCTCCCCCTTCTTCAGGGTCATGACCGCGTCGGCGAAGGGCTTGACCATGGACTGCGGGTTGAACCAGCCGAGATCGCCGCCGTTCTCCTTGGAAGAGTCCAGCGATTCGCGCGCGACCCGCTCGAACTTCTCGCCCTTTTTCAGGCGCTCCATGAGCCGGTTCGCGAACTCCTCGGTCTGCACGAGGATGTGACGCGCGCGGTATTCGGTGCGCGGCATCTGCGCGAGCTGGGTCTCGTATTCGGCGCGCAGCTCCTGCTCGGTCGGCGCCTTGTCCTTCAGGTACTTCTGCTGCAGGGCCCGCTGCAGCACGTCGAGCCGCGACAGGTCGAGCGCGGCGGAGATGTCCTTCTCCTTGTCGAGCCCGTCCTTCTGCGCCTGGGCCGCGACCAGCTGCATGCGGATCAGCGAATCGAGCACTTCCTGGCGCTGCTCGGGCGCGAGATCGGCCGAGGCCTTGCCCGTGGCCGCCTTGATGTAGAAATCGAAGGTGTTGCGGGTCAGCGCGACGCCGTCGACGGTCGCGACGACCTCGGCCGCCGGATCCGCCTTGTCGGCCGTCTTGGCCGCGTCCTTGCCGGCCTGCTGGCAGGCGGCGAGCGCGGCGAGGCTCGCGAGCGCGATGAATCTCGAAATCTTCATGCTTTACTCTCAGTGACTTGGGTAGGAAATATGACGCGGATTCTAGGGAAGGCGAGCGTCGATCGACAGCGCGTGGACGTGGGTCTTCAGCAACGCGCCGGCGGCATCGTATACCAGCCGATGGCGGGCCAGCGGGGCGAGACCGAGAAAGCGCGGCGAGGCGATCAGCACGAAGAAATGGCCGCCCTCGCGCGCGCCGGCATGGCCGGCGTGGGCGGCGCTGTCGTCACGGATCTCGAGCAGGGTCGGCTCGAGCGCCTGCTGCAGCGCGCTGCGCAGCAGCGCCACGCGATCGACGCTCACTTCGCACCCGCCGCCGCAGGAACGGCGCGGCGCGACAGCCACAGCGACTGGCCGATCACGAACAGCAGCGTCGCGGCCGTGATCCCGAAGACCTTGAAGTTCACCCAGGTGCGCTCGCTGGCGTTGAACGCGACCAGCAGGTTCGCGGCGCCCATGACGGCGTAGAACGCCACCCAGGCGAGGTTCAGGCGCAGCCAGTCGGCCCGCACCACCTGGCCGAGCGCCTCGCCCATCGCGACGCCCATGAGGCGCTGGGCGAGCGGTTTCGCGCCGACCCACTGGCTGGCGAGGAAGGCGATGGCGACGGCCCAGAAGAACACCGTGGGTTTCCACTGGATGAAGCGCTCGTCGTGCAGCAGCAGGGTGGCGGCACCGAACGCGAATACCAGCAGCGCGCTGATGCCGTGCAGCGGCGGGATGCGGCGCTGCCGCAGCCAGTCGACCGCGAGCAGCACCAGCATCGCGGCCATGAGCACGCTCGTGGCCACGTAGATGCCGGCCTGGTAGTAGGCCGCGACGAACGCGACCAGGGGTAGGAGTTCCAGCAGGGCTTGCATGCGCGGCGGTGCGGGCGGCGTGGACGGTGCGGGGCCGCGTATCATAGCGAAACCCGGGATTCCTGCCCGGAAGAGGACTGCGCCCATCGAGTACTTCGACCTGCACCCCGTCAATCCGCAGCTGCGCTCCA
>JADLDF010000203.1 GCA_020846815.1 Gammaproteobacteria bacterium
CCCACCCACAGGAGCCGAGCCATGACCCGCATCTCCGAGATCGCCTTCGCCACGATGGGCGTGCGCGATCTGCGCACCACCACGACGTTCTACCGCGACGTCTTCGACTACGAACAGCTCGCCGCCGGCGAGGTCGGCCCGCAGCTCGCCGCGCTCTGGCAGGTGCCGGCCGGCACGACGGCCCGCTATGCCGTCCTCGGCCGCCGTGGCGCGCCACGCGGTCGCGTCCGCCTGCTCGCCTGCGAGCCGCCGGGCGAGCACGCCTGGGGTCAGTACGATCGCTACTTCGACTACGGCCACTACGCCATCAACATCCGCGTGCCCGACATCCGCAGTCACTGGACGCGGATCATCGGTGCCGGTGCCAGGCCGAAGTCCGGCCCGACCCACTGGGTCGTCGAGCCGGGCATGGAAGCCTGGGACTCGCTGAGCTGGGACCCGGACGGCACGCTGCTCGACTCGTACACGATCACCGGCCGTCCCGACGTGTTCCGCGACCTGCAGGGCCACGCCAGCGAGGTCGAGACCATCGCGATCCACGTCGGCGACGCCGACCGTTCCAAGCGCTTCTACGCCGCGCTCGGCTATTCGACGTTCTTCGACCGCCGCATCGACGATCTCGGTGCGTTCTTCCATCTGCCCGACGGCGTCGTGCTGCGCGACGTGAACCTCTACAAGCCCGAGTGCTCGGGCATCGGCCGCATCGAGATCGTCCAGTACGAAGGGCTGCCGGGCAACCCGGTCGGTCCGCTGGCGCGCCCGCCGCGTCGCGGCATCCTGTCGATCAGCTTCGAGTGCGAGGACCTCGAGGCCGTGGCCGCGATCGTGCGCGAGCACGGCGGCGCGCTCGAGTCGGGGCCGCACGAGGTCGAGCTGCCGGCCGTCGGCCCGGTGCGCGCGCAGGTCGCGACCGGCCCGGACGGCGAGATGCTCGAGCTCTACCAGCGCAGGCCGCGTTAGTCCCCACCGTCGCCGCATCTGCGCGGCCGGCTGCCGCGCGATGCGATCGGATGCGGGACGCCTCGGTTACTGCACGCCGGGAATCGACTGCGCCAGCGCTCGTGCTTCGGCCTCGCAATCGCGCCCCGGGCCGGTGCTGCGCTTGCGTTGCGCGGTGACTTCCCTGCGCGCGGCCGCGACATCGCGCTGGAACTCCCGCACCGACTGCAGGCGCGCGACGGTGGAGGCTGCGATGAACCGCGCCTGCACGACGTCGCTTTGCCAGTGGGCATTGCACACCAGGCGGCTCTCGCCGAAGGCGCGGCCGCGGGCGAGGATCTGGTCGGCCCGATCGGGCACCTGCTGGGTCAGCACCAGCGCCCCCCCCAGCCGAAAGCCGTGTGGCCGGAAGGATAGGCGCCGTGGTCGCGCAGCAGCGGCTCCTGCGGCGGGTAACAGGTCGGCTCGCCGTGCTCGACGAAGGGCCGCGTGCGCTGGTACAGGCGATGGATGTCCTCGTCCGCTGCCTTGATCGCGCAACCCTGGGCCGGAGGCGGAGGCAGCAGCTTCGCGCTGTCCGGAAGCTGGTTGGCGGATAGATAGCCGGCGGCAAGGTACGGCCGGGTGGGCATCGCAGGGGCGGCTCGATCGCGGGAGATCGGCATGCCACTGCATGCGGACAATGCCAGCGCCGCCGCCAGGACCAGCCGCCGATGATGGCTCACCTCGATCACTCCCATGCTTGGTGTCTACGGCGGCCAGATTCCCGCGAGCAATTCGAACGAGCGCAGCCGCGCCTCGAAATCGAACACGCTGCCGACCACCATCAGCTCGTCGGCCCGCGTGCGCGCGAGCAGCCGCTCGAGCCCGGCACGCACCGTGGCCGGTGCGCCGACCACCGAGACTTCGAGCATCCGCGAGGCGAGCTGCTTCTCGGCCGGCGACCAGAAGCTCTCGATGTCGTCGATCGGGGGCTGCTGCAGGCCGCGCTGGCCGCGGTGCAGCAGCGCATACGATTGCTGCACGGACGTGAACAGACGCCGCGCCTCGGCGTCGGTGTCGGCGACGACCACGTTGACCCCGATCATCGCGCAGGGCGCCGGGTGCTGCACCGA
Organism: Gammaproteobacteria bacterium; assembly: GCA_020846815.1. The sequence goes on from JADLDF010000203.1 coordinate 2,055, forward strand.
CGGCCGATAGCGCTCGCGGTAGAGCCGCAGCGCCTCGTCGAGCGCCTCGGGGGCGAAGTGCGAGGCGAAGGCATAGGGCAGGCCGAGCGCGGCCGCGAGCTGCGCGCCGTAGCGGCTCGAGCCCAGGATCCACAGCGGCACCTCGAGCCCTGCGCCGGGCACGGCCTGCACGCGCTGGCCGGGCTGCACCGGGCCGAACAGCGCCTGCAGCTCCTGCACGTCGTCCGGGAAATACTCGGCCGAGCGCGGATCGCGGCGCAGCGCCTGCACGGTGAGGCCGTCGGTGCCGGGGGCACGGCCGAGGCCGAGATCGATCCGGCCGGGGTACAGCGACTCGAGCGTGCCGAACTGCTCGGCGATGACCAGCGGCGAGTGGTTCGGCAGCATGATGCCGCCGGCGCCGATGCGCAGGGTGCGGGTGCCGGCGGCGAGATAGCCGATGACCACGGCGGTCGCCGCGCTGGCGATGCCGGGCATGTTGTGGTGCTCGGCGACCCAGAAGCGCCGGTAGCCGAGCCGCTCCGCATGCTGCGCGAGGCGCAGGCTGCGCTGCAGCGCATCGCGCGGTGTGCAGCCCTCGGCGACCGGAACGAGATCGAGGATGGACAGTGCTGGCATGGTGTCGGATGGCGGCGGTGGAGTTGGCCGGCGTGGCGCACCGGCATGTGGCCGGCCGCGATGCCGCGAGCCTCAGGCCGGCATCGGCCGAGCCCCGAACTCGCAGTAGTCTTCCTTCTCGACGAGATCGTAGGTGAACAGGAACTTCGCCATGCCGGTCAGCACGGCCATGGTCATGCCGAGCTCGAAGATCTGCGCGTCGTCGAAATGGGCACGCAGCTCGCGATGGAGCGCGGCGTCGAGCTGGCCGGCCGGGTTGGTCAGCGCCATCTGGCCCGCGAGCCGCAGCGCCGCGCGCTCGTCCGCGGCCCAGAGCGGCGCCTCGGGATCGTCGATGGCGCGCACCTGCGCTTCGCTGAGGCCCGCCTGCAGCGCATCGAGGCGATTGCCCTTGTTGCAGAACGCGCAGCCGTGCACGGTCGAGAGCCGCAGCCGCACGAGCTCCTTGATCCGCAGCGGCACGCGCCCGCCATGGAACACGCGCCGGTAGAACTCGCCGTACCACGCGAACAATTCCGGCGCGAGCCCGGCAACCTGCACGAAGGTGGCATCGCCGCGGATCGCGAGCGCGCGGTCGTAGGATGCCTGCATCTCCGGTGGCAGGGCATCACGCGCGAGACGTGGCAGCTGTGGCTGGGGTTTCATGCCCCCGAGGTTAGCACTGGCGGGGCGATGGGCGTGCATGGGTGGGCGCTCCCGGTGCGGCGGCGCACGCGCCGCGTCGCGGCCGGCGAGGCCTCGGCCGGCGCAACGGCTCGCCTCGAAGCACGAGGGCCGGGGGTCTCGCGACCTCCGGCCCTCGTGGCGCGGCTCGAAATCCCTGGGGCCTCCGCAGAGGCCCGTCGGGGCCATATCAGAACTTGTAGCGGACGCGCGCGCCCCAGCTGCCGGGGCGGTCGAGGAACAGGAACGGTCCCAGCGCCGACATCGGGTAGGCCTTGTCGGCGCAGTTGCGGCAGTCGACCGACAGCGACAGGCCCGGCAGATTCTCGAACTCGACCGCGACCTGGGCGTTGACGTAGCCCTGCGCACCCGACCAGGTGCCGTTGATGCTCTGCGGGCTGCCGGTGGTGCCGATCGCGTACTCGTCGCTGTAGTTCCAGCCGACTGAAGGCGAGACCGTGACCGGACCCAGGTCGAAGTCGTAGGTCGCGCTCAGGCTGATGGTGTAGTCCGGTGAACGCACCGGCGTCGCGATGTTGCCGAACTGGTCGACGAAGTTCGCGTTGCAGGCCGGCGCGCCCTGGAACAGACCGGCCGGGTTGGCGCGGCAGGCCGCGGCCTGCGCCAGCACGTTCGCCGAGATGTTGGTGTACTCGGCGTTCTGCAGGCCGATGCCGGCGACCAGCGTGAACGCGTCGGTCGGCGCCCACTCGGCGTCGATCTCGATGCCGGTGTTCTTCATGTCCGCCGG
>JADLDF010000204.1 GCA_020846815.1 Gammaproteobacteria bacterium
GCGAGGAACTTGTTGCCGAGGCCCTCGCCGGTCGAGGCGCCCTTGACGATGCCGGCGATGTCGACGAACTCGACCGTGGTCGGCACGATCTTCTCGGGCTTCACGATCTTCGCGAGCTGCTCGAGCCTCGGATCGGGCACCGGCACGATCCCGACGTTCGGGTCGATGGTGCAGAACGGATAGTTCTCCGCCGCGATCTGCGCGCGCGTCAGCGCATTGAAGAGCGTCGACTTGCCGACGTTCGGCAGGCCGACGATGCCGCATTTGATGCCCATGAATCCTTCGTCCGTGTCAGTGAGTGGGGCCGGCGGCGGCCGGCTTCGCATGCAGCTTCAGCATCGCCTTCTGTGCGCCCTGCTCGAGCGCCAGCGGCAGGATGTCGACCGCGAGCGCGACCTGCTCGTGCAGCAATCGGTCCTCGTCGGCCGGCGCGCGCGACAGCACGTAGTCCGACACCTGGTCGCGATGACCCGGGTGACCGATGCCGATGCGCAGGCGCCAGAACTTCTCGCCCAGCACCGCGATCGCGTCGCGCAGCCCGTTGTGCCCACCGTGGCCGCCGCCTTCCTTGAGCCGCGTGGTGCCCGGCGGCAGGTCGAGCTCGTCGTGCGCGACCAAGATCTCGCCGACGGGCACGCGATAGAACCCCGCAACCGAGCCGATCGACTGGCCGCTGAGGTTCATGAAGGTCGTGGGCTTCAGCAGCCAGACGTCGCTGCCACCGAGGCGCAGGCGCGCGAGCTCGCCCTGGTGGCGCGACTCGGCGCGGAAGCTTCCGCCATGGCGGCGCACGAGCTCGTCCACGAACCAGTAGCCGGCATTGTGCCGCGTCCGCGCATACCGCTCGCCCGGATTGCCGAGCCCGACGATCAACTTGAGGGGAAGTCCTGGCAAGGGTCAGACCCGCGAAGCGTGGGAAACAGACAGAAGCTCGAAAACGCGCACATCTGCTGGCCGGCACACACGCGAAGCTTGGGAAGCGACGCGGCGCCGGGCGTCGAAGCGCCGGGCGCCGCGGAATGATGCGCGAAGCGACGGCCGGCGGGGACGATGGCGCGGCCACCGTCCCCGCCGCCGGATCACTTCTTGCCGGCGTCCTTCTTGGCCGGCTCGGCCTTCTTGTCGCCACCGGCCGCCGCGGCGGGCGCCGCCGCAGCCGCTTCGGCACCGGCTGCTGCCGAGCCCTCGGCCGCCGCAGCCTCCGGCTCCTCGGCACGCGGGCTGTGGATCGAGACCACGACCTGGTCCTTGCCCTGGACCAGCGCCGTGATCGCCACGCCCGCCGGCAGCGGGATGTCGGACAGCGACTTGGACTGATTCAGCGTCATCTGCGAGAGATCCAGCTCGAGCGCCTCCGGCAGGTCCTTCGGCAGACACTGGACCTCGACGTCGGCGATGCGGTGCGAGATCACGCCGCCCTGCGTCTTGACGCCCGGGGAGGCCGCCTCGCCGCGGAAGTGGATCGGCAGGCGGATGCGGATCTTCTCGTCCTCGAGCACGCGCTGCAGGTCGAGGTGCAGCACCTGGTTCTTGGCCGGGTGCATCTGCAGGTCCTTGACGATCGCCGCCTGGGTGACGTCGCCGACCTTGAGGTTGATGATCGACGAGTACAGCTTCTCGTTGTCGACCAGGGTGATCAGCTTTTCGTGGTTCAGCGACAGCTTGCGCGGCTCGCGCTTGCCGCCGTAGAGGATGGCGGGGACGGCTCCCTTGCGACGCAGGCGGCGGCTCGCACCCTTGCCTTCGTCGTCACGGAACTCCGCGCCGAGTTCGAACGAGATCTTCATGATGGACTCCAGTGGTTGAGGATGCGCCGCCCCGCGACCAGGGCGGCGTTCAATCGACGTACAGCGAGCTCACGGACTCCTCGTCCCTGATGCGCCGTATCGTCTCGCCGAGCAGCGCCGCCACGGAAAGCTGACGGATCCGCCCGCAGGTCTTGGCCGCGTCCGAGAGAGCGATCGAGTCGGTGACGACCAGCTCGTCCAGCGCGGAATTCGAGATCTTCTCGACGGCCTTGCCGGAGAGGATCGGATGGGTGATGTAGGCGACGACGCGCGTCGCGCCCTCGTCCTTCAGGGCCTGGGCCGCGATGCACAGCGTGCCCGCGGTGTCGACCATGTCGTCGATGAGCACGCAGGTCTTGCCGCGGACCTCGCCGATGATGTTCATGACCTTCGACTCGTTCGGCCGCGGCCGGCGCTTGTCGATGATCGCGAGCTCGACGTCGTCGAGGCGCTTGGCGAGCGCGCGCGCGCGCACCACGCCGCCGACGTCGGGCGAGACCACGATCATGTTGTCGTAGCGCTGCTTCCAGGCGTCGCCGAGCAGCACCGGCGAGGCATAGACGTTGTCCACGGGGATGTCGAAGAAACCCTGGATCTGGTCGGCGTGCAGGTCGACCGTGAGCACGCGGCTGATGCCGGCGCCGGTCATCATGTTCGCGACGAGCTTGGCCGAGATCGCCGAGCGCGTGGCGCGCGGGCGGCGGTCCTGGCGCGAGTAGCCGAAGTACGGCACGACCGCAGTGACGCTGCGCGCCGAGGCGCGGCGGCAGGCGTCGGCCATGATCAGCAGCTCCATGAGGTTGTCGTTCACCGGCGGGCAGGTCGGCTGCACGATGAAGACGTCGCGGCCGCGCACGTTCTCCATGAGCTCGAGGTTCACCTCGCCGTCGCTGAAGCGACCGACATAGGCGCGCCCGAGCGGCACCATCAGGTGACGGGCGATGTCCTGCGCGAGCGCCGGATTCGCGTTGCCGGCAAACAGCGCCAAGGTCTGACTGTCCACGCTCTCACCTTTCGGTCGTCGATCCGTCGCGCTCTGCCGCCACCGACTGGCGCGCGCCGGGCGCACGCGGGCCGGGCGCGCAAGTGGCTGGGGTGGAAGGATTCGAACCTCCGAATGGCGGGATCAAAACCCGCTGCCTTACCACTTGGCGACA
>JADLDF010000205.1 GCA_020846815.1 Gammaproteobacteria bacterium
CCACCGGCCAGCGCGGCGGCGCGCATGACGGAGGTGCCGGCCGGCACCGTCACCTGGACGCCGTCGATGTCCAGCGTCACCGGGGCGCCGCTGGCGGCCGGGGTGCCGTGGTCGTGGGTGTTCAGCGAGTGCATGTGTGTGTGCCCTCGACCTCAGTTCGGCGGCGAGAAATCGCCGGGGAAGTGCTTCAGCGCGCTGGTGACCGGGAACGGCGTCATGCCGCCCAGGCCGCACAGCGAGCCGTTGAGCATGGTGTCGCAAAGATCCTTCAGCAGCGCCACGTCCGTCTGTCGGTCCTTGCCGGCAATGATGCGGTCGATGACCTCGACGCCGCGCTTGGAGCCGATGCGGCAGGGCGTGCACTTGCCGCAGCTCTCCAGCGCGCAGAATTCCATGGCGTAGCGGGCCATGCGCGCCATGTCGACGGTGTCGTCGAAGGCGACGATGCCGCCGTGGCCCACCAGCGCGCCGATGGCGGTAAACGATTCGTAGTCCATCGGCGCGTCGAACTGCGACTCCGGCACGTAGGCGCCCAGCGGGCCGCCCACCTGCACGGCGCGGATGGGCCGGCCCGAAGCCGAGCCGCCACCATAGTCGTACAGCAGCTCGCGCAGCGTGACGCCGAAGGCCCTTTCCACCAGACCGCCGCGCTTCAGGTTCCCCGCCAGCTGGAAGGGCAGCGTGCCGCGCGAGCGGCCCATGCCGAAGTCGCGGTAGAAGGCCGCGCCCTTCTGCAGGATCACCGGCAGCGTCGCCAGCGAGATCACGTTGTTGATGATGGTGGGCCGGCCGAACAGGCCCTGGATGGCCGGCAGCGGCGGACGGAAGCGCACCTCGGCGCGCTTGCCTTCCAGGCTCTCCAGCAGCGAGGTCTCCTCGCCGCACACATACGCGCCCGCACCCAGGCGCAGCTCCAGCTCGAAGCTGCGGCCGCTGCCGCAGATATCGCGGCCGACGAAGCCGCGCGCGCGCGCATTGGCGATGGCCTCGCGCAGCGCGGCCGCCGCTTGCGGATATTCGCAGCGCAGGTAGATGTAGCCCTGGGTGGCGCCCACCGCGAGGCCGGCGATGGTCATGCCCTCGACCAGGCACAGCGGATCGCCTTCCATCACCATGCGGTCGGAGAAGGTGCCGGAGTCGCCCTCGTCGGCGTTGCAGACCACGTATTTCTGCTCCGCCTTCTGCTCCAGCACCGTCTTCCACTTGATGCCGGTGGGAAAGGCGGCGCCGCCGCGGCCGCGCAGGCCGGAGTCGGTGACCTCCTGCACGATCTGCGCGCCACCCAGCGTCAGCGCGCGCTTCAGACCCTCGTATCCGCCATGCGCGAGATAGTCGTCCACGCTGACCGGATCGGTAAGGCCCACGCGCGCGAAGGTCAGCCGCTCCTGCTTCGCGAAATACGCAATGCCCTCGACGGGGCCGTGGCGCAGCGCATGCGCGCCACCCTCGAACAGGCCCGCGGCCACCAGCGCGCCCACATCGGCGACGGTGACCGGACCATAGGCGATGCGCTGGCCACCGGTCTCCACCTCCACCAGCGGCTCCAGCCACACCATGCCGCGCGAGCCGTTGCGCACCAGGGTGATGTCCTTGCCGGCCGCCTGCGCGGCCGCGGCCAGCGCGGCAGCCACTTCGTCGGCGCCGAGGGCGATCGCCGAGGCGTCGCGCGGCACGAAGACGCGGATGGCCATCAGCCGTTCCTCCACTCGGCCAGGATCTGGTCCAGGCGCTCGGGCGTCACGCGGCCGTAAAGCCTGCCGTCGACCATGGCCGAGGGCGCGGCAGCGCAGTTGCCGAGGCAGTACACCGCCTCCAGCGTGAACTGCCCGTCAGCGGTGGTGCCGTGCCAGTCCACGCCCAGCTTCTCGCGGGCATGCGCTTCGGTGCGCTCGCCATGCATGGCCTGGCAGGCCTCGGCGCGGCACACCTGCACCACGTGCCGGCCGGGCGCATGCCCGCGGAAGTAGTGATAGAAACTGATCACGCCGTGCACCTCGGCGCGGGAGAGGTTCAGGCCGCGCGCGATGGCGGACACGGCTTCCGCGGGGATGTACCCGAAGGCATCCTGCACCGCGTGCAGCAGAGGCAGCAGCGGGCCGGGTGTGACGGCGAAACGGGCGACCAGGTTATCTACAGCCTGCGCCTTGGTGTCATCCCATGCGGACATTGGTTCGGCGACCTCTGTAAGCGGACCGTACGATCGTGCAACAAGGCTTGGCCCGTCGCGATCCGGCATTGTCGCCCCACGGGCCCCGCCGGCAAATATGCGGCCTGCACATAAGTGGGCGCCCCCGCCGGGCCGACCTCCTCCAGCCGACCCGGCGCTGGAGGTCTTGAAGTGCTCGGCGGTCGGATCCGACGGCGTGGCAAGCGAAAAGAGAACGAATACATGGCTTTCGACGCCTTTGCGCTGATTCTGGCGATGCTCGCCATCGGCATGCTTTTCGCCCGGCTGCGGCTGCTGCCGGACGACGCGGACGAGGTACTCAACCTGGTCATGCTCTACGTCTGCCTGTCGGCGGCGGTTCTGGTGTACGTGCCGCGCCTGCACCTGGACGTCTCGTTGCTGGGCCTGATCGCGACGCCCTGGTTGCTGGCGGTGAGCCTCACGATCCGTCTGCGCCTGTCGCGCGACGAGCTGGCGCCGCTGGCGGTAGGGCTCGCGCTGCGGCTCCTCGTACTGCCGGCGCTCGCGCTCGGGCTGTCGCTGGCGTTCGGCATGAGCGGCGACATGCTGCGCGCCAACGTGCTCGAATCGGCCATGCCGAGCATGATTACCGCCGCCGCGCTGGCCATCTCGCACGGGCTGGCGCCGCGGCTCGCCGCCGCGCTGGTGGGTTACGGCACCGTGCTGTCGCTGGCGACTTTGCCGGCGTGGGCGTGGGTCGCGGGGCTGTTCGCTTGAATGCGGAACCGCACGAATGCTGCGCAGGACGGCGGCACCGGCTCGACTGCATCGCGACAGAGCTCGTGGTGCCGGAGAGGCGCGGCGGCCGTCGAATTCGTCCCGCCGCGCTCACTGCTTCCTGCTGCTGAATACCGGTGCCAGTACCTTGTTCGTCGAGTAGCGCAGTCCATGGAACGGAACCACGAGCCCCGCGTGGCCCGATCCGAGGCCGCGTCGGCGCAAGCCGGTCGGCAGGGAAGGCTCCGGGACGACGGCGAACGCCGGTCGTCCCAGCGACTCGCGCGCGAGCCGCCACTTGAACTCGAGCGCGTTGTCACCGAGCCCGCTCTCGCTCGTTCCGTCGCGGCTCACGCGCCGATGGCCGGTGGCCACTTCGAACTCGAGATCCGGCGTGACGGGCATGCCGAGGACGATCTTCGGGGAGACGAGCGTCCGCTTCGCGTCGGAGTCGCGCAGCTCGAAGCTGGGCTTCAATTCCAGGTCGCTCGCCGGGCTGGTCGAGTCCACCTGGAGGGACGAAGCCGACGCCACGCTCCCCGCCAGGAGAGCGGCGACTCCCGCCGCCACTCTCACCGCCGTCGCGTGCCCGCTCAGTCGTCGAACCGCCGGGACAGGATCTCCCCGGTCCGCCGGTCCACCACCAGCTCGACTTCGCGATTACTCGCATCGCGACCTTCGACCTCCACCAGGCGATCGCGCACCTCGAGCTCGGTGACGCGGATGCCCTGCGCGTTCACGCGCCGCTCGATGTCGGCGAGGCTCAGCAGCGGCCGCTCGGTGGCAGGGGCCTGGGCCGTGGGCGGGGCCGCAGCAGCGGCCGGCGCTGCCGCGGCGGGGCCAGCCTCGGCCACGAAGGCCGGTTGCTGAGCGCTGACCCGCTCGGCGAAGATGCCGAAAGTCGCAGCTCCCAAGGCCACGATACCGGCCGCGCCCAGCGCGGCGGAGACTTGCTTGGCTGGATTGCCCATCGTCTTCGTCCTCTCATCGGGAACCACTTCCCGTCGCGACCCAGGCTATCTGGGTGCCGCTGACACGCGGCCGTCGTCGGCCGTCAGGCACCCTGGCCGAAAGTGTCGCCCCATGACACGCAAGCATTGGATCATCCTCGGCGCGACCGTCGCCCTGCTGGCCGTAGCGGCCGGCGGACTGGTCACAGGCAAGCTCCTGAGCGAGCGCGGCGACGCGGGGCGGCACGGCGACCCCAGTCTCCAGGGCGAGAAGGTCATGGAGCTCGCGGCGATGCTCGACATCGCGGTCCGGCACGTGCCCGGCGACGTCGTCAAAGTGGAGCTGGAGCGCGATGACGGGCGGCTCACCTACGACGTGAAGGTTCTCGCCGAGAACGGCCGCGTGCGCGAGATCAAGCTGGACGCCCGCGACGGCTCGCTGATCGAGATCGAGGACGACTGAGTGCGCGCGCTCGTCGTCGATGACGACCCTTCGGTGGCCACGGACGTCGCGCGCGCATTGCAAACCACGGGCTTCCTCACGGACGTCGTGAACGAAGGCCGGGACGCCTGGTCCCGCGGCGACGTCGAGGACTACGACGTCGTGGTGCTGGACCTCGGCCTACTGGGCATGGACGGCCTCTCCATCCTGAAGCGCTGGCGCGCAGCGCAGCGCGCCTTCCCGGTGCTCATCCTCTCGGCGCGAGGCGACTGGACCGAGACGGTAGACGGCATCGAGACCGGCGCGGACGACTAGCTCGCCAAGCCCTTCGAGATGGGCGAGCTCATCAGCGCGCATCCGGGCCTTGGTGCGCCGTGCGGCCGGCCGCGCGGTCTCCGCGGGGGAGCTCGCGGAGCATCTCTATGGCGCCGCCGACGGCGCCGACGCGAACGCCATCGAGGCGCTCGTCACGCGGCTGCGCCGCAAGCTGGGACCGGGGGTCATCGAGACGCGGCGGGGCTTCGGCTACGCGCTCGAAGGCAACGGCTAGTGGATTTCCAGTCGCTGCGCGTGCGGCTGCTACTGGGCGCGGCCGCAGCCGCTTTCGCCGCGCTAGCCCTCTCGTGGCTCGCGATGACCCTGCTCTTCGAAAGGCACCTTGAGCGGCGCGTCGAAGCGGAGCTCACGCGCGAGGCACTGCAGCTTGTCGCGGACCTGGCGCTGGATGCGCGCGGCAGCCCCGTGGCCACGCGTGTCCCCGTGGATTCGCGATTCATCGAGCCCGCGAGCGGCTTCTACTGGCAGATGGCGACGCGCAACGGCATCCTGCGCTCGCGCTCACTCTGGGACCAGGAGCTGCCCGCCCCTTCGGCCGCCCAGAGCAGGCGATGGGACCGTCGCATGGTGGCCGGGCCGTTCGGGCAGGAGCTCGCGCTCTTCCTGCTGCTGCTGTGGCTCGTGCTCTCCGGCGCGGCGTGGGTGCAGGCCCAGCTCGGGCTGAGGCCGCTCGAGCGCGTGCGACGGGAGCTCGAGCATCTCCGGCACAGCCCGGCGGAACGGCTTCGCGCCACTCACGCCTCGGAGATCGAGCCCCTGACGGCCGAGATCAACGCTCTCGCCGACGCCCGCGAGCGCGGCGAGCTCGCGGCAGGCCGCCGGCCGGACCTCGTGCCAAGCGCTGCCGGTCATCGAGCGCATCGTCGGCGTGGTCGAGCGCACGGACTTCGGCGCGGAGCGGATCTTCGAAGTCGACGTCCCCGCCGGCCTCGAAGTGCCGCTCGGCTCGATGGATCTCTCCGAGCTGATGGGCGCGCTCATCGAAAACGCCGCGAGATTCTCGCGGCGCCGCGTTCGCATACGGGGTGACGCGGCCGCAGGTGCCCGGCTCCTCGTCGAGGACGACGGCCTCGGGCTCGGCTCGAGCCGCGCCGAAGGCGTGCTCGCCCGCGGCGGACGGCTCGACGAAACCGGGCCGGGGCATGGACTCGGGCTGTCGATCGCTCGCGAGCTAGCCGAAGCGACGGGCGCCACGCTCTCGATGGACACGTCCGCGCTCGGCGGGCTCGGGGTGTGCGTGACGTGGCGCGGAGAGCCGGCCGGCGGCGCACGGTAGGCGCGCGTGTCGGCTCGACGTCGCCGGCTGCGTCGCGACCGCAATGGAGTGCTGCATGCAGAACAGCGCGCTGGGCATCGCGCTCGCGATGCCAATGCTGGGCCTGCCCGAGCCGGCAACACCCAGCGTCGTCTACGCGCTGGCGATGAACGCGATCGCCTTGGCCGTCATCGCGCTGCGCCGCCATGGTTCAAAATCGCGCCTCGCCGCGGCGGGGCGCAGTTGATACGCTGTCTTGCCGGCCCCACAGGAAGTTGTTCCATGCCGATCCACGAATACACCTGCCGCCAGTGCGGCGGCCCGTTCGAGATACTGGTGCGCTCGGATACTGTCGTCGCGTGTCCGCATTGCCGCTCCGCCGAATACGACCAGAAGCTCTCGGTGTTCGCAATCGCATCGACCATGCCCGGCCCGCTGCCACCCGCGTGCGCGCCATGCGGAGATCGCTGAACGAACTCCGGAAGCGGCCTGCCAGCAACGCCGTTCAAGCCGCTGATCACCAAACCGTCTTGAGGTGCTCGATACGGGGACAGCAGCATGACCACACACACGACGTTCATCGACAGTCCTGTCGGCCCGCTGTTCCTCGCTGCGTCCGATGACGGTCTGCGCGCGATCGAGTTCTGCGACAACCGACATCCCGTCAAACGCGGCGACGACTGGCGCGAGGGGGACAATGCGGTATTGCGCAAGGCAGCCGGGCAACTCTTCGAATATTTCTCCGGCAGGCGGCGCGCATTCGACCTGCCGTTGTCGCCGGCCGGCACGGAGTTCCAGCGCACGGTCTGGACGATGCTGACGAAGATTCCCTATGGCGAGACGATCAGCTACGCGCAGCTCGCCGCGCGCGTCGGCAAGCCCATGGCGATACGCGCAGTCGGCGCAGCGAACGGGCGCAATCCGCTGCCCATCGTGCTGCCCTGCCATCGCGTGATCGGCGCCGACGGCTCGCTGACTGGCTTCGGCGGCGGCTTGCCGATCAAGCGGTTCCTGCTCGAGCTGGAAGGCGCGCTGCCGCCGGAGTCCGACCTGTTCGATTGACGGCGGTGCTCACCTCGTTCGCATCTGCGAGTGTGCTGCGCGAGATGCGGCTGCGGATCCCCATGTGATAGAACTTCTCGCTCTGCGCCCTCAGGCACGCCTCGATGTCCCGCAGACCCTCGCGGTACGTCAGTTGCGCGAAGGCCGGGCAAAGAAACTGCTCGAGACACGAGAAGCACTTGACCTTGTGCTCTCCGCCGTATGGAGTTGACCCGGTTTCGTGGACACCTCACCGTTGGAGATGGAGGAGTTCACGATGGCAGAGAAGACGGTCCGGTATGCACCGGAGTTTCGGCGGCAGATGGTCGGGCTGGTGCGGGCTGGGCGCA
>JADLDF010000206.1 GCA_020846815.1 Gammaproteobacteria bacterium
CTCAGGACTTCACCGGCTCGAGGATCGCGTCGAGGTTGAGGGAGTCGCAGAACTCCATGAACTCCTCGCGCAGGTGGGCGAGATGGACGCGGCTCGGCACGTTCACGACCATCTGCACGGAGAACATCTGCGCGCCGGTGTGCGCTGCCGGGTAGGAGCGCGTCGCCACCTCGGCGATGTCGATGCCGCGGCTCGAGCAGAACCCGGCGAGCGCCGAGACGATGCCCGTCTGGTCGAGGCAGACCGCGTCGATCGAGTAGGGCAGCATGTCGGTGCGGGCCGAGCGGGGCTCGGTGCGCCGCAGGTTGATCGTCAGCCCGGAGGAGTCGGCGAGTTTCTTGAGCTCGGTCTCGAGCTTGGCGAGCGAATGCCAGTTGCCGGAGACGAGCAGCACCATGGCGAACTCGGAGCCGAGGCTGGCCATGCGGCTCTCGCTGATGTTGCCGCCGCACTCGCTGATCACGCGCGTCAGGTCGTGGACGATTCCGGTCCGGTCGGTGCCGATCGCGGATACGGCGATGTGCTGTTTCATTCCGTCGCAGGGGCCTGTGGATGATGCTCAGTTTAGCGACTGGCCGTTCCGAAGGCGACTTCGGCGCCCCCACCGCCGCGGCTCCCGCGGTTGCGCGCCCGCGGCGGCGGCCCGTAAGATCCGCGGTCCGTTTCGTCAGGGGTCGGCATGTTCTCGGGTAGCTACGTCGCGATCGTCACACCCATGCTCGCGGGCGGGGCGATCGATTTCGCAGCCTGGGAGCGCTTGCTCGAGTTCCACGCCGCGAACGGCACCCGCGGCATCGTCGTCGGTGGCACCACGGGCGAGTCCGCGACCCTGGCCGACGACGAGCTGCGCGAGCTCGTCATGCGCGCCCGCGGGCAGCTGCGCGGCCGTCTGCAGCTGCTGGCGGGGGCCGGCACCAGCAGCACCGCGGCGACCGTCGAGCGGGCGGCCTGGATCGGCGCGTTGGGCGTCGATGGCCTGCTGGTCGTCACGCCGGCCTACAACAAGCCCACCCAGGAAGGCCTCTACCTGCATTTCCAGGCCGTGGCTGCGGCCAGCCCGGTACCGGTCATGCTTTACAACGTGCCGGGCCGCACGGCCGTCGACATGCTGCCGCAGACCGTTGCGCGCCTCGCCAGGGTGCGGAATATCGTCGCCGTCAAGGAAGCGGTCGCGGACGTTGGCCGGATCCGCGAGCTCGTGGCGGCCTGTGGAGCGGATTTCGACGTCCTGTCGGGCGACGACGCCACAGCCCGCGAGGCGGTGCTGGCGGGCGCCCGAGGCGTGGTTTCGGTGACGGCGAACGTCGCGCCGCGCCAGATGTCCGAGCTCATGGCCGCGGCGCTGGCGGGGAAGGGTGCCGAGGCCGGAGCGGTCGACGGCCGGCTGGCCGCCCTGCACGAACGGCTCTTCCTCGAGGCGAACCCGATTCCGGTGAAGTGGGTCCTGCAGCAGATGGGTCTGATCGGCCCCGATTTGCGGCTGCCCCTGACGCCGTTGTCGGAGCGCTTCCACGAGCGTTTGCGCGAGGCGATGCGCGCGGCCGGCCTCTGAGCGCCGCTCCGGTCTGCACGCCCACGCCGGTCCGCAAAGGTTCCTGATCTGCAAAGGTCTCTGGTCTACGAAGATTCCCGGTCTGCAAAGGTGTCCCGGATGTCCAAGCGCGCGTCGATTCTCCTGCTGTCGGTTGCCATGCTGTTGCTCGGTGGCTGCGGCAGCCTGTTCAAGTCGAGCTGCGCCAAGCCTGAGGACTATGCCGGCGCGGTCGACAACAAGCCGCTGCAGATCCCCGCGGGGCTGCAGGGCCCGGACACCCGCAGTGCGCTGCCCGTGCCGCCGCTGAACGAGCCGGAGCGGCCGCGGGCGGCCGATGAGTCCTGCCTCGACGCGCCGCCGCGCTACGCAGTCCCGGCGCCGGTCAAGCCGGCGGCCTGATATCATTTCCAGAGCCGACAGATCGTTTCGTCCGATTTGCGAGGTTTAATTCGCAAACTATTGATTTATAAATAATTGACAGAATTGGAGAGGTGGCCGAGCGGTCGAAGGCGCTTGATTGGAAGTCAAGTAACATCGCAAGGTGTTCGTGGGTTCGAATCCCACCCTCTCCGCCACTCTGATCCCGGGCCGGTGCAGGTGATACGAGAACTGTTGACGTCGCTGCTCCGGGCCCGGAAGCGGCTTTGTCGAAGCCCGGCGGCTGTCGGCCGCAGGACTTGATCCGGGCGCCGGCGGCGCGAGGTCGATCGGGGAGTTCGAGGCCTTGGCCCGTGAGAGGTTCACTGAAGGGCACCACAATTCGCGTTAGCCCACGGTCGTCACGGTCGATCGAGGAGCAGCGATGCGCATCGACATCGAAGAATTCCTCGCCCTCAAAGGCAAGCTCAGGCTCAAGGACTGGCCTACTCGCGTGCGCGACTACTACACCGGCGAGGACGATGCGCGGCGTCAGCTCGCCGCGCAGGTCGAAAAGCTCGCCGAGATGCAGAACGCGCTGTACGCAGCCGACAGCTGGTCGCTGCTGCTGATCTTCCAGGCCATGGACGCGGCCGGCAAGGACGGCGCCATCAAACACGTGATGTCCGGTGTGAACCCGCAGGGTTGCCAGGTGTTCAGCTTCAAGCATCCCAGCGTCATGGAGCTCGACCACGACTTCCTCTGGCGCACCACGCAGTGCCTGCCCGAGCGCGGCCGCATCGGCATCTTCAACCGTTCGTACTATGAGGAAGTGCTGGTGGTGCGCGTACACCCGCAGATCCTCGCCAGCCAGCGCCTGCCCAACGCCGTCGTCGAGCACGGGCACATCTGGCGCGAGCGCTACGATTCCATCCGCGACTTCGAAGCCCATCTGCACCGCAACGGCACGCAGGTGGTGAAGTTCTTCCTGCATGTATCCAAGGAGGAACAGCGCCGGCGTTTCCTGGAGCGCATCGACGACCCGGCCAAGAACTGGAAGTTCAGCCTCGAAGACGTCAAGGAGCGCGCCTTCTGGAAGGACTATCGCCGCGCCTACGAGGAGGCCATCGCAGCGACCAGCACGAAGGACTCGCCCTGGTACGTCGTCCCGGCCGACGACAAGAGGAATGCGCGGCTGATCATCTCGCGCGTGATCGTCGAGACGCTGCAAGGGCTGCGGCTGCGCATGCCGAAGCTCGATGCGGCGCGACGACGGGAACTGAAGGCCGCGCGGGCGCAGCTGGAGAGCGAACGGGCGCAGAGAGGCGGTTAGCCAGGTCTGTCTGCTTCTCGAGCTCGATGCGGCTCCAACGGCAGCGGCCGTGGGGTCGATGGGGCTTGGACGAGCTTCAGACGGTGCGCGTGCGGGTCGCGCCCGCAGGCGGAGCTGCGGCCTCGAGCGCGGCAGAAGAGTCCGTATCGGAGACCGCAGCGTCGCCGAGCGCGCTGCGGAACATCTCCGTGAGCGCGCTGCGGAGCAGCCCGCGATCGAGGTCCGGCTCGCGCGCCTCGCGCACGCGCAGCCCCTCGAAGAACACCTGCAGCATCAGCGCGGCCACGGAGGCACGCTCCGGCGGAATCCCGAGTCCACCCGCGTCCGATGCGAGCGTGAGATGCGATATGAGCTCCTGCTGGAGCTGCTGATCGAAGTGACGCACGATCGCGGCGATCTCGGGATCGCGCGTCGCTTCCGCGGACAGCTCGAGCAGCAGCGCCGGATGCGCGCCGAAGTAGCGCGGATCCGCGCGGCCCGCGAAGTGCGCCACGGATTCCTCGATGCGGTTGCGCGGCCGCTGCATGCGCAGGTCGCCGCGCAGGCATTCGAGCTGGCGCCCGACGATCGTGCGGATGATCTCGGCCTTGCTGTCGAAGTAGCGATAGATCAGGCCGGGGCTCATGCCCGCGGTCTCCGCGATCTTGGCCATCCCGGCGGCGTGGAAGCCGTCGTCGACGAAGCACTGCAGCGCGGCCGTGAGGATGCGCTCGCGCTGTGCATCCGCACGCGCCCGCGACTTCTCGCTGCGGGCTCGCACTCGCGACTCACTCATGGGAAAGCTCCCCGTCCGCCGGCAGTGGCTGCGGCGCAGGGCGCATGCGGCCGAACAAGCGCTGTACGCCGACGAAGAACAGCGGCACGAAGAAGAGCCCTAGCAGCATGCCGGCGAGCATTCCGCCGAGCACGCTGACGCCGATCGCACGCTGCGCGCCCGAGCCCGCACCGCTCGCGATCGCGAGCGGCAGCACGCCGAGCCCGAACGCGAGCGAGGTCATCACGATCGGCCGCAGACGATCCCGGACCGCCTGCAGCGTCGCGGCGACCAGGTCCATGCCCGCCTCGGCATTCGTCTTCGCGAACTCGACGATCAGGATCGCGTTCTTGCTCGTGAGACCGACGGTCGTGAGCATCGCGACCTGGAAGTAGATGTCGCGCGCCAGCCCGAACAGCGTCGCGGCGAGGGTTGCGCCGA
>JADLDF010000207.1 GCA_020846815.1 Gammaproteobacteria bacterium
AGTGGCGCACGAAGAGCTGGTCGTAGACGCGGCCCGTGGGCTTGTCCTTGCTGCGCGCTTCGAGACGCTCCGCGCTGCACTTGAGGTCGGCGCAGTCGGGAAAGACCTCGAGCGAGACGGCGATGCGATCGCCCCGCGGCGAGATCTTCAGCGTGCCGACGGAAAGCGGATAGTCCGTGACCTGCAGCGCCTCGCCGCCCTCGAGCGGCATGCGCCAGACCTGCGAGGAGCCGGAGCGGGTCGAGAGGAAGTAGAGGCTGCGGCCGTCCGGCGCCCAGCGCGGCGTGGAGTCCGAAGCCGGATTCTGGGTCAGGCGACGCGCGAGCGGCGACGGTGCGCCGAGCTCGAGCAGCCAGAGATCGGTGCGGCCGCGGTTCGCGTCCATGTCGGTCTCGCGCAGCGTGAAGGCGACCCAGCGCCCGTCGGGCGAGACCTGCGGGTCGGAAACGCGCCGCAGGCGCACCAGGTCCTCGGCGGTGAACGCCGCCTTCGCTCCGGCGGCTGCGGCCGGCACCGGCACCGATGCGGATGGCGACGCGAGCTCGGGCGCAGGTGCGGACGCGGCCTGGTCGGCGCGGGCCGTCGCGGCGGCGAAGGCCAAGGCGAGAGCGAACAGTGGCGGCAGCAGCGGGGCAGGGAGGCGCATGCAGGATCTCCGCGAAACCGGTGTGATGCGGCAATTGTAGGCCAAGCCTGCCGCGGGCTCGCAGCCGGTGCCACGAGTCCAAGCCGAAGCACCACGGGCTCGCGGCTGGCGGCATGAGCGCGGATCGAAGCGCCGCGGGGTCGCTGCCGGCGGAGCTGCCCCGGTTGAAGCGCCTCGCCCTTGCCGCTAGCCTGGCTTTCGCTCAGGGTGCGGCTCCGGGCCGGGCGCGATCGTCGCGCGGCGGGCCGCAAGCCGCATCCGCGGACCAACGGTGACCCACGATGCTCGATGGCCTGCAGGTGCTCTGCTTCGATCTCGACGATACGTTCTGGGAACTGCGCCGCGTGCTGGAGCGTGCCGAGCAGCGGGTCGCTGCGTTCTTCGCGGCGCGCTATCCGCGGCTCGCGCGCCATGCACGCTCCGACCTGCTCGCCGCGCGCCTGGCGCTCGCCCGCGAGCAGCCGCAACGTGCGCACGATCTCACCTGGCTGCGCACCGAGACCATCCGCCGGCTGGCGGTCGCGGACGGCTATCCCGACGGGGTCGGCGCGGAGGCATTCGAAGTGTTCATCGCCGCGCGCAACGAGGTGGATCTGTTTCCGGACGTGCGGCCGGCGCTCGACCGGCTCGCCGCGCGTTACACGCTGGCCACGTTCTCGAACGGCAACGCCGACCTCGGACGGATCGGGCTCGCGCCGCTGTTCGCGGTCTCGCTGAACGCCGAAAGCGTCGGCGTCCCCAAGCCGCACCCGGACGCCTTCGCCGCCGTCGCACGCCGGCTCGACTGCGAGCCGGGACGCATGCTCTACGTCGGCGACGATCCGCAGGCCGACGTCGCCGGCGCGCGCGCGGCCGGGCTGCGCACCGCGTGGATCAACCGCCACGGCGCGAGCTGGCCGGACGCGCACCCACCGGCCGACCTCGAAATCGTCGACCTGCAGCATCTCGAAGCCGCGCTCGCCGGCGTCGCGGCGCGCTGATGTGCACGCCGGCGTGGCAGCACGCCGAACGGACAGCGCGCATTTCGCGCACGCCTGCGGCCGCGCTCCGCCCGCAGACGGGGGCCACGGCCGCGCCTTCCCGCGGCCGTGATGGAGCCTTGCCCACCCGCCTCGGTCGGACGATGCTTGCCTGGCCCCGCGCAGGCGGGATGAATCACTCGCGCCAGTCGCTGAACACGAAGTCGCGCCCGGCCTGCGAGGTGTGGCAACCATGGCAGCCGGCGGCGGCGCTCGCGTCGAGCTGCGGCTCGCGCTGTGCGGGGCCGCCGAACACCTGGTAACTCCAGCCGTCGGTAGCGGCGAAGCGGCGCGAGTCCTTCTGCATGACGATCACGGCCTTGCGCGCGCCCTCGGTCATCGCAAGGTCGCCGCGCACCGTGGTCAGCAGGTCGAACACGATGACCGCGCCGTCGGCGAACGGACGCTTGCCGCGGTAGGCGCGCAGCGCCGTTTCGTTGGCATAGATGTGGTGCGTGCCCTCGACCAGCCCGGCCAGCGGATGACCGGGCTCGACGATCATCGACTTGACGTGGGTCCAGCGACGGTAGCCTTCGGGGAAGGCGATGGCCACCTTCGGCGCCGCTGCGGCTGCGGCTTTTGCAGCGGCGCCGGGGGTCGTGGCCGCGGCCGTGGTGACGGTCGTAGCCGTAGCCGTGGGCTGCGGCGCCGCCTCGCGGGCCACGACGCTGGCGGTGGCGAGCAGCGCGGCGCAAAGACCCGCGGCGAAGGCGCTGCCGACGGCGGCGCGGGAACGATGGGGAAGCGTCATGTGGGTACACCTCGTGGGCTGTGAGGTGCAGAATCTAGTGACGTCGCCACCCCGACAGAAGTACGCACCAGGCGGTGCGGCAGGCACTTTCCGGTACATCTTGGTGAATGCGCGAAGAAAAAAAATCCCGGCCACGCACCTGCCTATGCCGCGTGCCGCGCGCATGGTCGAGGACATCGTCGGCTGCAAGTGGTCGCTGTGCGTACTCGGCCTGGTCGGCAGCGGTGTCGCGCGTCCGGGGGCGATGCAGCGCAGCATCGCCGGTCTCTCTACCAAGGTGCTGAACGAGCGGCTGCGCAAGCTGCTGCGTTTCGGGCTGATCGAGCGCGAGATGTTCGCCGAGGTGCCGCCGCGCGTGGAATACCGGCTGACCGCACGCGGCCGCAAGTTCGAAAAGCTGCTCGGACAGGTGGCCGAGCTCGAGCGCGAGCTCGAGGCCGACGGCTGAGCCGGCCGCCGCGGCGAGTCAGCCGCCGCGCATCGTGACCACGACCTTGCCGGTCGCCTCGCGGCTCGCGAGCTGCCGCAGCGCCTCGGCGCCACGCTCCAGCGGCAGGCGTGCCGAAATCCGCGGCCGCAGCGCGCCGGAGGCATACAGCGCGAGCAGCTCGCGCACGTTGTCCAGATGACGCTGCGGCTCGCGCTCGACGAAGCTGCCCCAGAAGACGCCGCGGATGTCGCAGGATTTCAGCAGCGGCAGGTTCAGCGGGATCTTCGGGATGCCGGCCGGGAAGCCGACGACCAGGAAGCGCCCGCCCCAGGCGATCGCGCGCAGCGCCGCCTCGGCGTAGTCGCCGCCGACCGGGTCGTAGATCACGTGCGCGCCGTCCGGACCGCAGGCCTGCTTGAACAGCGCCGCGAGCGCCTTGCCGTCGCGGGTGTCGCGCGGATAGACGATCGCGAGGTCCGCGCCGTGCGCGCGCGCGACCTCGGCCTTGGCCTCGGACGAGACCGCGGCGAGGACGCGCGCGCCCAGCGCCTTGCCGAGCTCGACCGCGGCCAGGCCCACGCCGCCCGCGGCGCCGAGCACCAGCAGCGTCTCGCCGGCCCGCAGTCCGCCGCGATCCACGAGCGCATGCTGCGAAGTGCCGTAGGTAACCAGGAAACCGGCCGCGACGTCGAAGGGCAGGGTCTCGCCGATCGGCAGGCAGGCCGCGGCAGGGCAGACCACCTGCTCGGCGAGACCACCGCAGGCGAGGTGGGCGATCACGCGCGTGCCGATCGCGGGCGCGGCTACGCCGGCACCGACCGCCTCGACGACGCCGGCGACCTCGACACCGGGCGCGAACGGTCGCGGCGGCCGGAACTGGTACTTGTCCTCGATCAGCAGCAGGTCGGGGAAGTTGATGCCGCAGGCATGGATCGCGATGCGCACTTCGCCGGCGCCGGGCTGCGGCGTCGGCAGCTCACGCAGCACCAGTGTATCGGGTCCGCCCGGAGTTTCGCTGAGCAATGCCTTCATCATGATTTCCTTCGTCGATCAGGTGGGCCGGAGACACCACCGATGGTGCCATCCGCAACGGCCGTCGCGCCGGCCGCTGCGCTGCGCGGAACGATTGTCGTCAATGCTGCTCGACGAACTCGAACAGCTCCTCGTTCGGGCCGCGCACCAGCATCGTGGACACGCCGTCGACGTCCATCGGTGCGACCTCTATCGGGGCGCCGACATCGGACAGCCGCTGGCGCAGCACGCGCAAATCGCGCGTCGCGTGCGTGTACAGGCCGACACCGAGCCGCGAAGGATGCATGCGGCCGGTCAGACGACGCTTCGACTGGCCGCCGAAGTAGACCAGCAGGATCTTGCCGCTCGGCTCGTGGCCTGACTGGTAAGTGAGGAAGTGCACGCGCGAGCCGCGCGGGATGCCGACGAGGTCGTTGACGCGGTCGCGGAACTCCGGCGCGGTCTCGGCATCCGTGGCGGCGGACAGGCCGAGCGCTTCCTCGTAGAACGCGCGCG
>JADLDF010000208.1 GCA_020846815.1 Gammaproteobacteria bacterium
TCAGCGTCGCGCGCGGCCGCCGAGCATCGCGACGATCTCGCGGAAGACGCCGTTGCCCGGCGGCGCCGACAGGTCGAGCGCGTGGCTGCGGCCGTAGTACGGGCTGAGGTCGAGGCCTACGCCGAGCGCGTAGATCTCGACGTCGCGCGCCTGCTCGTGACGCAACACCACTTCGCGCAGGTGCTGGTCGAGGTAATGAGGGTCGTTGGCGAGGCTGGTCGCGGTGTCCATCGGGCAGCCGTCGGAGATCACGACCAGCAGTCGCCGCTCGTGCGGCCGGGCATGCATCCGTGCGCAGGCCCAATCCACCGCCTCGCCGTCGATGCCCTCGCGGAACAGCACCGGCTCGAGAAGCGCGGCGATCTCCGGGCGCGCGCGACGCCAAGGGGTGTCGGCGTTCTTGAAGACGATGTGGCAAGCCTCGTTCAGTCGTCCGGGGTGCGGCGGGCGGCCGGCGCGCTGCCAGTCGCGCAGCGCGCGGCCGCCGTTCCAGGCGCCGGTAGTGAAACCGAGGATCTCGGTGGCCACGCCGGCCAACTCGAGCGCGCGCGCCAGCACGTCGATCAGCATCGCGACCGACTCGGCATGCTGCTTCATGGAGCCCGAGCAGTCGACCAGGAAGGTGACCAGGCACTGCGCCGCCGGCTCCATGCGCTCGGTACGGAACAGCCGGCGCTCGGCCGGCGAGGCAATCAGCTGCGCGAGCCGGCGGCCGTCGACGTGGCCCTCCTCCTGCCCGGCGTCCCAGTCGTCGCGTGTCGGAACCGCCAGCAGCGCCTTCAGTTCTCGCGCCAGCCTGGCGAGGTTGACGCCCTGGCCGGCGATGCGGCCGTCGAGCCGTTCGCGGTGCGCGAGCAGCAGCGGCCGGCGCACCAGTGCCGCAGCGGCAAACTCGCGGTCGTACGCGCGGGTGAACACCCGATAGCCGTCGTCGGAGGCCTCCAGCACCCGGCTGCGGCCAGCGGCGGCGACCGCGAGCTCGCCGTCGGTGCCGGCGTCGTCGAGTGCCATGAAGCGCGCGAGCGCGGTCCGGTCGTCGTCGTCCGTGCCGCCCGGCTCGCCGTCGTCGCGCTCGTCGTCGGCGCTGTGGATCATCTCTGCGACGAGGCCGGCGATCGACTGCGCGTGGCGGCCGTAGACGGCCTGATCGTGGCGATGGCGGCGCAGCGCGGCGAGGTCGTGGCCGAGCACCGGCACGATCGAGCCGCGCGTGGTTTCCAGCAGGTCCTCGGTCTCCTCGAGCACCGGCTCGCCGGTGACGCGGGCGCGGCAGACCTGCGCCACCGTGTAGAGCAGGATGCCGCGCGAGGTCTCGGTGAGCCCGGAGCGGTGGAATGAGAGCGACCACTGGTCGAAGCGGTGACGCAGGTTGCGCGCGACGCCGGGCATGCCGGCCGGCGGCAGCGACTCGACGCGGATCTGCTCGAGCAGGTTGAACACCAGCCGTGCGACCGGATCCTCTGGGGTCAGCCGGCGGTGCAGCGCGGCATCCGAGCGCGACAGACGCAGCGCCAGTCCGTCGGCTGCGCCGCGAAAGGACGCGAAGTCGTCGCTGTCCAGCGACGGATGCAGGTGCGGCGCGAACGGCGGCAGCGCGTGGCGACCGCGGTGCAGGCGCCGTCCGCGAAAATGCAGGTCGGACTCGCCGGCCAGCGCGCGGATCGCGGCCGCGCAGAGCTCCTCGACCTTCTGCTGGTGGCGGGCCCGGGCCTGCGCCTCACCCACGACAGGACTCGTCGAGCTCGCGGTCGAAGCAGCGCTGGAAGTACTCGGCGACGATCGGGCGCTCGGCCTCGTCGCACTTGTTGACGAAGGACAGCCGGAAGGCCAGCGCCGGGTCGCCGAAGATGCCGAGGTTCTCGGCCCAGCTGATGACGGTGCGCGGCGACATCAGCGTCGACAGGTCGCCTGCGGCGAAGCCCTTGCGAGTCAGCTCGGCGACGGCCACCATCGATTCGAGCAGCGGACGCCGTGCCGCATCCGCCAGCTGCGGCACGCGCGCCTGGACGATCGCGATCTCCTCGTCGCGCGGCAGGTAGTTCAGCGTGGCGACGATGTTCCACCGGTCGACCTGTGCGTGGTTCAGCCGCTGCGCGCCGTGGTAAAGGCCGTTGAGGTTGCCCAGCCCGACCGTGTTGGTGGTCGCGAACAGCCTGAAGCAGCGATGTGGTCGCAGCACGCGGTTCTGGTCGAGCAGCGTGAATCGCCCGTCGCGCTCCAGGATGCGCTGGATCACGAACATCACGTCGGGCCGGCCGGCGTCGTACTCGTCGAACACCAGCGCCACCGGGCGCTGCAGCGCCCACGGCACGATGCCCTCCTGGAACTCGGTAACCTGCTGGCCGTCGCGCAGCACCACCGCGTCGCGGCCGACCAGGTCGAGGCGGCTGATGTGGCCGTCGAGGTTGATGCGTATGCAGGGCCAGTTCAGCCGCGCCGCCACCTGCTCGACGTGCGTCGACTTGCCGGTGCCGTGCAGCCCCTGCACCATGACGCGGCGGTTGTGCGCGAAGCCCGCCAGCAGCGCGAGCGTGACGTCGCGGTTGAAGCGGTAGGCGGGATCGACCTCGGGCACGTGGTCGCCGCGCTCGGTGAACGCGGGCACGCGCAGGTCGGTGTCGATTCCGAAGACCTCGCGCACGGCGACGGTCCGGTCGGGCCCAATGCCGGCGTTGACGGCGTTGTCGGCGGTGTCGGTCAAGGCGGATTCCTCGGTTCTGCGGCCGGCGGTCCGGCTCGGATCAGGCGCGCGCCTTCGCCGCGGCGGGCGGCGTGGCGTCGTCGATGGCGGCGATCGCCGTCGCCGCGCGGCGCAGCGCCGGCAGCAGCGCGAGCGCCTTCTGCGGCGACAGGCGGATGCTGGGCGCCTGAACCGCAAGGCACAGGTTCGAGCGGCCCGACGGCGCCGGCACCAGCACCGCGAGGCACAGCAGGCCGGGCAGGAACTCCTGATTGTCGATCGCGTAGCCGTCGCGCCGCACGTGCCCGAGCTCCTTGTCGATGCGTGCCGGGTCGGTCAGCGTGGTCGGGGTGAAGCGTTCCAGCGGCGCGTGCGCGAGCAGCCGACGTCGCTGTGCGGGCGTCATCTGCGACAGGATCATCTTGCCGCTGGCCGAGCAGTGCACAGGCACCCGCGAACCGGGGTGCAGGTAGAAGCGCAGCGGCGCCGGTGTCTCGACGCGGTCGAGGTAGACCACCTCGCTGCCGGCGAGCGCGGTCAGGTTGCAGCTCTCGCCGATCTCGTCGACGAGCGCGCGTAGCACCACGTGGCGCGCGCCATGCCAGGAGTTGTTCAGCAAGAGGTTCTCGGCCAGCCGGCGCAGCCGAACGCCGGTGCTGTAGTGGCGACCGTCGCCCTCGCGCTGCAGCAGACCGGCGCCCTCGAGCTGCTGCAACATCCGGTGCAGCGTCGGCTTGGGCAGGCCGGTCTCCTCGGCCAGCCCCTGCAGCGATACCAGCTGGTCGCGAGCGGCGATCACCTCGAGCAGCGCGAAAAGCCGCATCGTCGGTGTGTCGCCGTTGACTTCGGCCGGGGCGGGGTGGAGCGGTCGGACGACGTTCATGGGCTCATGATAGCCGCTGTTCCGATTATTCGTACACCTCGTACCGGATTCCGGAATCTTCCGCTACGATTCGCCGGTACCGCATTCACCGGGAGACCAATGTCATGAGCAAGCAACCCCCGATCGCCGCACGCACCGTGGTCAGCGGTGTCCAGAAGATGACCCCCTCCGAGGCCTTCGTCGAAACCATGGTCGCCAATGGCGTGACCGAGATCTTCGGCATCATGGGCTCGGCGTTCATGGACGCGATGGACATCTTCGCGCCGGCCGGCATCCGGCTGATCCCGGTCGTGCACGAGCAGGGCGCGGCGCACATGGCCGACGGCTACGCGCGAGTCAGCGGCCGGCACGGGGTGGTGATCGGCCAGAACGGCCCCGGCATCAGCAACTGCGTGACCGCCATCGCGGCCGCGTACTGGGCGCACAGTCCGGTGGTGATCGTCACGCCGGAGACCGGCACGATGGGCATGGGGCTGGGCGGCTTCCAGGAGTGCAACCAGCTGCCGATGTTCCAGGAGTTCACCAAATATCAGGGTCACGTGAACAACCCCAAGCGGATGGCCGAGTACACGGCGCGCTGCTTCGACCGTGCGATGTCCGAGATCGGCCCGACGCAGTTGAACATCCCGCGCGACTACTTCTATGGCGAGATCCAGTGCGAGATCCCGAAGCCGCAGCGCCTCGATCGCGGCCCCGGTGGCGAGCAGAGCCTGAACGAGGCGGCCGAGTTGCTGGCGAAGGCGAAGTTCCCGGTGATCATCTCCGGCGGCGGCGTGGTGATGGCCGACGGCGTCGACGAGTGCAAGGCCCTGGCCGAGCGGCTCGGTGCGCCGGTGGTCAACAGCTACCTGCACAACGACTCGTTCCCGGCCAGCCACCCGCTGTGGTGCGGCCCGCTCGGCTACCAGGGTTCGAAGGCGGCGATGAAGCTGATCTCGCGCGCCGACGTGGTGGTCGCGCTCGGGTCGCGGCTGGGCCCGTTCGGCACGCTTCCGCAGCACGGGATGGACTACTGGCCGAAGGAGGCGAAGATCATCCAGATCGACGCCGACCACAAGATGCTCGGGCTGGTGAAGAAGATCTCGGTCGGCATCTGCGGCGACGCCAAGGCCGCGGCGGCGGCGCTCGTGCAGCGGCTTTCCGGCAGGAAGCTCGCCTGCGACACGAACAAGGCCGAGCGCGCGAAGCAGGTCGCCGACGAGAAGGCCGCGTGGGAAAAGGAGCTCTCCGAATGGACGCACGAACGCGACCCGTTCAGCCTCGACATGATCGAGGAGGCGAAGCGAGAGGGCGGCGGGTGGCTGCATCCGCGCCAGGTGCTGCGCGAGCTCGAGAAGGCGATGCCGGCGCACGTGATGGTGTCGACCGACATCGGCAACATCAACTCGGTGGCCAACAGCTACCTGCGCTTCGAGGA
>JADLDF010000209.1 GCA_020846815.1 Gammaproteobacteria bacterium
CTGAAGCGCTACAACGACGAGGCCGAGATCGACGCGGACTACATCGTCGTCGAGATCGCCAAGCACGTGCTCGGCGAGCACTGGATGCGGGACTACGTCGCGGCGGCCAATGCCGGAGGTATCGAGCGCGTGCTCGTGTAGCCGGGCGGTGGGGTGCCGAGTATGGTCGGGATCTCGCGACTTCCTGCCGTGTGAGCGTGGCGCCCATAACCATGAAGTTCTCATAATAGGCCAAATCTGGCCTTTTAAGGCGTTTTTCTACCTTAATTAGCCAAAAATAGCCTATTGAAAATGGATTTGTAGATGATATAAAAGGCCATATATGGCTATTTATATCATCTCCCCTGACCTCTCCGACGATGCCATCCAGCAGGTGCTGGGCGAACGCCTCTCTCGGCAACGCATCGGTGCCGCGCTCACCCAAGCGCAGCTCGCCCAGCGGGCCGGCGTCTCGACACGCACCGTGGTGCGCATGGAAGCGGGCCAGGGCGGCGACCTGCGCAACTTCATCCGCGTCGCGCGCACCCTGGGCCTGGTGGAAGGCTTCAACGCACTGGTTCCTGCGTTGCCTCCCAGTCCCATCGAGCAGTTGAAGCTCGGGGGCAGGCAGCGGCAGCGTGTGCGCGCACCGCGCAAGTCGCGCGGGCCCGCCGCACAGACCGCCGGCCCCTGGCGCAAGCCCTGATCCATGGCATCCCTCGCCCAGGTTCGGCTCTGGGGCACGCGCATCGGCGTCGTGTCACTGCAGG
This sequence comes from Gammaproteobacteria bacterium, assembly GCA_020846815.1. Next base: position 750 of record JADLDF010000209.1, read on the forward strand.
AAGGCGAACGCGTAGCCGCCTTCCAATACGATCCGGATTTCGTCGAGCATTCGATCGAAGTGTGCCCGCTCGTACTTCCGCTCGGCCATCGCGTCTACCAGTTCCCCGGCCTCTCCGATCGCAGCTTTCGCGGCCTGCCGGGTCTGCTCGCCGACAGTCTTCCGGATCGATTCGGCCGTGCCCTGATCGAAGCCTGGCTCGCCACGCAGGGGCGCACCTGGAACAGCTTCGACGTCATCGAGCAGCTGTGCTACCTGGGCTCGCGAGGCATGGGCGCACTGGAGTTCCTGCCTGCCACACGCGAACTGAACAAGGTGGAGCCCGTGGACGTGCACCAGCTGGTGAAGCTCGCTTCCGAAGTACTCGCGTCCCGCAGCAACCTGCGGGAAAGCTTCGCCACCGATGAACGCAGGGCAGCGCTGTCGCAGATATTGCAGGTGGGCACCAGTGCAGGCGGGGCGCGCGCCAAGGCCGTCATCGCCTGGGATCCCGCCACCCACGAAGTGCGTTCCGGCCAGGCTGCCGCCCCCGCGGGCTTCGAGCACTGGCTGCTGAAATTCGACGGTGTCACGGGCAATCGCGACAAGGAGGACGAGGACCCCAGGGGCTACACCCGCATCGAATACGCCTATTTCCTCATGGCGGGCGCCGCCGGCATCCGGATGAGCGAGTGCCGCCTGCTGGCCGACGGACCGCGGCGGCACTTCATGACGCGGCGATTCGATCGGCCCGGCGGCGACGCCAAGCTGCACATGCTGAGCCTCGCCGGCATGGCTCACATGGATTTCAACGAGCCCGCGGCCAACACCTACGAGCAGGCCTTCGACGTCTTGCACCGGCTGCATCTCGGCACCGATGCGGCAGAGCAGCTCTATCGCCGCATGCTCCTGAACGTGATCGCGCGCAACCAGGACGATCACATCAAGAACATCGCGTTCCTGATGGATCAGTCGGGAAAGTGGACGCTCGCGCCGGCTTACGACGTGACCTACAGCTACAACCCCCGAGGCGCGTGGACCGCGCAGCACCAGATGAGCATCAACGGCAAGCGCGACGGGTTCACGCGCGACGATCTCTACGCCTGCGCGCGCCGCGCGCGGATCTCGCGCCAGGCGGCCACGAAGGCTTTCGATGCGACTCGCGCCGCCGTGGAGCGCTGGCCGGAATGGGCGCGTGCCGCCGGTGTTTCCACGGAGCACGAGAAGCAGATTTCGGCGGCGCTGCGGCTGGGCATCTCCTGAGGCCGTGTCAGGGCGCGGCGTGCGGGGAGCGCAGCGCGAGCGCCAGCAGCAGCAGCGACAGCGCCACGATCCAGGCGCCGATCACCCGGATTGCGAGTGGCAGTCGCCGCTGCAAGCGTGTCGCGAGCTCGAGCATCCAGACGCTGGCCACGAGCATGGCCGTGCCCGCGCCGGCCGCCGCGCCCAGGGTGGCTGTGTCCAGATCGATGGCAGCGCCGGCGCCGATTCCGGCGAGCAGGGCCAGGCAGCGTGCGCGCCAGGGCCGCGGCGGCATCGCGAGGACTGCGCTGGTGCCGAGCGCGGACACTGGCAGTGGCGCGAACCAGGGAGCGCTGCCGGTGGGCAGCATCCAGGACACCAGGAAGCAGGCCAGGCCGGCGAGCCCGGCCAGCTCGATCTGCTGCTCGAACGGGCTGCCCACACAGGCCAGACCGATGCCGATCAGGGCCGCGAGCGCGAGCGGTGCCAGGAACAGATGCCATGCGCCGGACCAGAACGCCGCATCGGCGCCGAAGGGTGAATGCGCCATCGCGGGCGCCGCGGCGGCGAGGCACAGCAGCGCGAGCGGCAGCCGGACCGCAGAGCGGAATGTGGGCCGCAGCGAGCGGACCGGCCGCGGGCCGCTTCCGCGCCGTCGCAGGGGCACCTGCACGGCCACAGTCTCAGGCGAGGCCGGGCTGTCCGAGCAGGAGCCAGACACCGGCGGCGGCGATGCCTCCACCGATCGTCCGCAGCGCGAAGACACCGCGGCGCGTACCCGCGAGGCGTCCGATGCCGATGCCGGCCAGGTGCAGCAGGCCGGTCGCGATCACGAAGCCGGCGGCATAGGCAGCGGGCTCGACCGCCGCGGGCAGCTCCGTACCATGTGCATGGCCATGGAAGACCGCGAAGGCCGCGACCATTCCTGCGGCCATGACGCGCGGCGCGCGCCAGCCCAGTGCGATGGCAAGGCCGAGCGCGAGCACCGACAGCGCGATGCCGGTCTCGACGAAGGGCAGCGGCAGGCCGGCGATGCCCAGCACGCCGCCGACGACCATGATCAGCGGAAAGGCGACGGGCAGCATCCAGATCAACGGCGCACCGAGGAACGCGCCCCAGATGCCCACCGCGATCATCGCCAGCAGGTGATCCAGCCCGCCCAGCGGGTGCAGCGCGCCGGCCAGGAATCCGCCCGCGAGCCCGCCTTCGCCATGCGCCAGCGCGAGCCCGGGCATTACCACCCCGACCAGGGCCATGCACGCCCCGTTGCCGACATACCCGCGCCGTGCACGCCGCCGTCGAATTCCGCCCATTCCCTCACCCGTGTAGGCAAAATGCAGCAATACATCATACGCCGCGCCGCGCCCGGAGCGCTCCGGGCCGCGGGCATGACCAGAATGCGATGATCGCCATACTGACCATGGGATTCCTGCTGGGCATGCGCCACGCACTGGATCCCGACCACCTGATCGCCGTGACCGTGCTCGGAGCACAGCGCGAGGCGCGCGCCTCGGGCCTGCTGCGTCATGCGCTCGCCTGGGGCTTCGGTCATGCGTCGATGCTGCTGGCGCTCTCGGCCGTCATCGTGCTGGGCCAGGGCGAGATCTCGCCCGGTCTGTCCGCCGTGCTGCAGGCGGTCGCGGCCGGCGTGCTGGTGACCATCGGCGTCACCACGCTCTGGCGCCTGCGTTCGTCCGCGATGGCTGCCGCGCCTCTGTCATTGCCGGCGTCCGTGTCCTTGGCGGCGCCTCTGTCCTCACCGGCATCCATATCGTCACCTGCGCCATCGTCGTTGCCCGGGCCCATGCCCGCGCCCCCGCCGCGCTCGGGTCGGCATGCAGGCGATTCCCAGCACCTGGGCCGCACGCTCGTGATCGGCCTGACGCAGGGTCTCGCCGGTTCGGCCGCGCTGCTGGTCGTGGCCGTCTCGACGATGCGGGAACCGGCGCTGTCGATGCTGTACGTGCTGCTGTTCGGCATCGGCTCGATGGCCGGCATGATGGCCCTGGCCGGTGCGCTGACACTGCCCCTGGCGCGGGTCGCCGCCCGCAGCGAGCGGCTCTACCGCGCGCTGTCGCTGGCCGCGGGTGTGTTCGCGATCGTACTCGGCCTAGCGACTCTCGCGGCGCGGGCCTGATCGGCCCGCCCGCGCCACTCCACGAGAACGCTACATGCCCACGCGCACCGACGAACCGATCATGACCCTGCAGGCCCACATCCTGGAGCAGCAGGCCCACTATCCGGAGTCGACGGGCACGTTCTCGTGGATCCTCTCGGCGCTGTCGATCTCGGCCAAGGTCATCGCCGACAAGGTGC
>JADLDF010000210.1 GCA_020846815.1 Gammaproteobacteria bacterium
CGCAGGCCTCGGTCACCGAGGACGAGGTGCGGGCGCTGATCGCCGAGGGCACGCAGATCGGCGTGTTCCTCGCCTCGGAGCGGCGCCTGATCGAGGGCGTGCTGGCGCTCGCCGACCGCAAGGTCGAATCGATCATGGTGCCGCGGCAGGACGTGATGTGGCTGGATCTGGACGAACCGCTCGATGCGCTCTGGCAGCAGGCCAAGCACAGCGGCCACGCGCGTTTCCTGGTCGCGCACGCCTCGCTGCAGGACATGCTCGGCATGATCACGCTCGCGAACCTGAGCGAGGCGCTGCGCCGCGGCGGGCTCGACCCGGAGCACGACATCGAGGCGCCGCTGCACGTGCCGGTCGGGATTTCGGCCCTGCAGCTGCTCGACCAGTTCCAGAAGTCGAGCACGCATCTGGCGGTGATCACCGACGAGTACGGCGGCATCGAGGGCGTGGCGACGCCGATCGACATCCTGCGCGCGATCGCCGGCGAGCTGCCGGACCTCGGCACGCGCGAGCGCGCCGAGGCGGTGCGGCGCGCCGACGGCAGCTGGCTGGTCGACGGGCATCTGTCGATCGAGGACCTGCAGCAGAAGCTCGGGCGGCGCGACATGACTTCGCGGGGCGGGGAGTACCACACGGTCGCGGGCTTCGTGCTGGCGCGGCTGGGGCGGATTCCGAAGGCGGGGGATGTGCTGTCTTGGCGGGACTTGCAGGTGGAAGTCGTGGATATGGATGCGCTGCGGATCGACAAGGTGGTGATTGCGCAGGTGGGGAATTCTGCGTTGGCGAACCGCGAGTAAGGTACTGCGGGCGCTCTGGGGTGTGCGTACTTCCTGGGCGCGCCACGCCGCGCCCAGGAAGTACGCACACCCCAGAGCGCTTCCACCGTCGTAGCCGCGATTATTCGGAGCTGTCCTCACGCCAGCGCTTTGGCTGGTGTTTCAGAGTCGACGTGTCCTCTTGATCCCCCTGACGCGTGCAGTCGCCAGACTGCGCTCCGTCTTTTTCGCAGATTGCGCTGTCAGGAACGTGCTGATCGCAAGTGTGAGAGTGACTTGCTCGGTGACGCGGGCGGCGGGTCACAAAGCGTCGGTGGCGACGATCAGGAGGGGGGTGTTTTCCGGGGAGTCGAGGAGGAGGGCGGTCGAGGGGGTGAGGCCGCGGGGGAGGTCGGTGGTGTTGGGGGTGAGGCCGCGGGATGCGAGCTGGACGACGAGGGAAGGGATGTCGTCCGTCGTGAAGACGAGCATGGGGCGGTCGAGGGTGCGGGGGCGGTGCAGGGCGAGCGGGAGGGCATCGGCGGTCAGGGGCTGGTGCAGCCAGGGGCGTTCGAGGGGCTCGTGCGCGACGTAGCCGAGGCGTTCCCAGAAGGCGGCGGTCGTGTCGAAATCGGTGGCGGGCAGGCTGAAGGCTTCGAACCAGCCGCAGAGGGATTGCTGGCGGGGGTCGCGCTCGGCCGGGAAATAGGTGCGGGCCTCGAGCACGGTGATCATCTGGCCGGCGGGATCGCGGAAGCCGATTTCGTTGAAGCAGTCGTCACCGGTCTTGGCGAAGGCGAGCTCGACGCCGAGAGCCGTGTATTCGGGGATCGCGGCGGCGATGGCAGGACGCACGGTCGTCACCGACGGCGAGGGAAATTTGTACTCGTGCAGGCCGAGGAACACGCGGCCGTCGGTCAGCACGCCATAGGGATGCGGCCAGGTGTCGCCGGTGCGGCACTGGCTGAAGCCGAGTGCTTCGTAGAACTCGACCGAGGCGCGGATGTCCCGCGTCGTGATGCTGATTTCGTGGAAGCGCCCGAGCAGGGAAGCTGCGGTGTTCAATCAGCGGGTCGCGACCGGGACGCCGAGCCAGCCCACGTCGACCGGGGCCCAGCCCTGCAGGTGACGGGTGACGAGGTCGGCGAGCGCACTGGCGTGGCCGGGACGGGCGTTCAGCGCCGGCACGTACTGGAACTGCAGGCCGCCGGCGGTGAGGAAGCGCTCACGGCCCTCGATGTCGATTTCCGCGAGCGTCTCGAAGCAGTCGACCGCGAAGCCGGGGCAGACGACCGTGACGCTGCGGATGCCGCGCTTCGGCATCGCCTCGAGCACTTCGTCGGTGTAGGGGCGCAGCCACTTGCCCGGACCGTAGCGCGACTGGAACGACAGGCTCCAGCCGCCGTCTTCGAGATTCAATTCGTCGGCGAGCAGGCGCGCGGTCTTCTGGCACTTGCAGTAGTACGGATCGCCCTGACGGAAGTACTGGTCCGGGATGCCGTGGAACGACATCAGCAAGTGCTCGGTGCGGCCGTGCAGCGCCCATTGATCGGCGATGCTGGCGCGCAGCGCCTCGATGTAGCCGGGGTGCTCGTGATACTCGTTGACGAAACGAACTTCCGGCAGCCAGCGCCAGCGGCTGAGCTCGCGGGTGACCTGGTCGTGCACCGCGCCGGTGGTGACGCCGCAGTACTGCGGGAACAGCGGCACGACGAGGATGCGCTGGGCGCCGGCGTCGCGCAGCTTCGCCAGCGCCTCGGGCACGCCGGGGTTCGAGTACAGCATGCCGATCTCGACGACGATCGGCGCGATCACGCGCTCGCCGAGCCGCGCGCCGAGCTGCTCGCGCAGCTGCACCGAATGCGTGAGCAGCGGCGAGCCCTGCTCGCCCCAGATGCGACGGTATTTGCGCGCGCTGCGGAACGGGCGCGTGCGCAGGATCATGCCATGCAGCAGCGGCAGCCACAGCGCGCGCGGCAGCTCCACGACACGCGGGTCGCCGAGCAGGCGGCCGAGGAAGCGGCGCACATCGGCCGTCGAGTTCGAATCGGGCGTCCCGGAATTGACCAGCAGCACGCCGATGCGCTCGGGCGTGTCGTGGTCGTACTGGGGGGAGCTGAGATAGCGCACGGGGTCGGTCGCTCGGGCTTTGCTGGCAGCGGCGGATCGATCCGCGTGGTCTGCAACATACCGCAGGGCGTCGGCGCGCTGCCAGAGATCGGGTGCCCGCGGGCGCTAAACTTCGGAAACTGCTGACCCCGATGCCACTGTGAACGCATGGTCACAGGGAGCCGGCGTCGCTTGCCGCGCGACGCTCAGGGGCCGAGGCCGGCCTGGTCGAGCACGAAGGCGTATTCCTCGGCGATTTCGCGGTAGCGCTCGAACCGGCCCGACTTGCCGCCGTGCCCCGCTTCGAGATTGATGCGCATCAGCAGCGGCCGATCGTTGGTCCGGGTCTCGCGCAGTCTCGCGACCCACTTCACGGGTTCCCAGTACTGCACCTGGCTGTCCCAGAGGCCGGTCGTGACCAGCATCGCGGGATAGTCCTGGGCGACGACGTTGTCGTAGGGCGAGTAGGCCAGCATGCGCGCGTAGGCCTCGCGCGAGTCGGCGGGGTTGCCCCACTCATCGTATTCGTTGGTGGTCAGCGGAATGCTCTCGTCGAGCATCGTGGTGACGATGTCGACGAACGGTACGTGCGCGACCAGCGCGCGGTAGTCGCGCGGCGCCTGGTTGGCGACCGCGCCGATCAGCAGTCCTCCGGCACTGCCGCCCATCGCGAACACGCGCCCAGGAGCAGCCCAGCGCTCGCGGACCAGGAAGCGGGTGACGTCGACGAAGTCGTCGAAAGTGTGCTGCTTGTTCAGCAGCCGGCCGTCGTCGTACCAGGCGCGGCCGAGCTCCTGGCCGCCGCGCACGTGGGCGATCGCATAGACGAAGCCGCGGTCGACCAGGCTCAGCACGGTGGAGCGGAAGCTCGGGTCCTGCGAGGCGCCGTAGGCGCCGTAGCCGTACTGATAGAGCGGCGCGCTGCCGTCGCGCGGCGTGTCGCGGTGCCGGAGCACCGAAACCGGGACGCGCGCGCCGTCGCGTGCCGGAGCCCAGAGCAGCTCGGTGCGGTAGCGCGCCGGGTCGAAGCCGCCGAGCACGGGCTCGCGCTTGAGCAGCACGCGCTCGCCGCTGCGCATGTCGTAGTCCGAGGTCGTGGCCGGCGTCGTCATCGAGCTGTAGATGAAGCGCAGCAGATCGGTGTCGGTCTCGTCGCTGGCGCCGAGCGCCATGGTGTAGGCCGACTCGTCGGCGTCGATGAGCCGGTCGACGCTGCCGTCCCAGGCGCGCACACGCAGCTTGCGCAGCGCGCCAGAGCGTTCGCTGACGGCCAGGAAACGCTCGAAGACCTCGAAACCGGAGACGAAGGCGTCGTTGCGGTGCGCGACCACGTCGCGCCAGGTCGAGCGGTCGCCGATGCTGGCGATCGGCGCCTCCATGATGCGGAAATTGGTCGCCTGCCAGTTCGTGCGGATCACGAAACGCTCGCCGAGATGTTCGAGCTGGTACTCGTGATCGCGCTCGCGCGGCAGCGCGACGCGGAACCGCAGCTCGGGGTCGGCCGCCTCGGCCCAAAGGTACTCGCTTGAGACCGTGCTCTGCGAAATGATGTAGATGTGCCGGTCCGACTTGGAACGCTCGACACCGAGATAGAAGGCCTCGTCCTCCTGCTCGTAGACCAGCGCGTCGTCCTGCGGCGGCGTGCCGAGCACATGGCGGCGCACGCGCTTGCCGAGCAGGGTCTGCGGATCCTTCTCGATGTACAGCAGGCTGCGGTTGTCGTCGACCCAAGCGAGGTCGGATTCGATGTCCGCGATCTCGTCGGACTGCAGCACTCCGCTGTCCAGCTCGAGGATGCGCAGCGTGTACTCGCGCCGGCCGACCGTGTCCTCGGTGAAGGCGAGCAGGCGGTTGTCGGGACTGACCTCCATCGAGGCGACCTGGTAGAAGTCGTGCCCCTGCGCGCGCAGGTTGGCGTCGATCATGATCTGCTCGGGAGCCGCGATCGCCTCGTGCGAAGGCGGCGACGGCGACTCGCCCGGCGTCGCGCGCTTGCGGGCGTAGAGCGGGTACTCGCGCCCGGCCTCGTAACGCGCGTAATACCACCAGCCGTTGTGCCGCACCGGCACGCTGGCGTCGTCCTGGCGGATGCGTCCGACGATCTCCTCGAACAGCGCCTTCTCGAATCCGGCCAGATGCGCCAGCGCGTGGTCGCGCCAGGCGTTCTCGGCACGCAGGTGGGCGAGCACCTCGGGGTCCTCGCGTGCATCGTCGCGCAGCCAGTACCAGGGATCGATGCGGGTGCCGTAGGGCGACACGACCTCGTGCGCGCGCCGCGGTGCCCGCGGCGGCGAGGGCTGGCTCGTCGCCGATCCGGCCGCCGTCGCCGTGCGCGGCGCCGCGGCGCCGGCCGGCGCGTCGTCCGGTCCGCGCGACGCGGCGCTCATCGTGCCGACGCCGGCACTTCGGCCGCGAGGAACTCCATGTTGCGCACCGTCTCCTCGAAGGTCGCGGCGCGCGAGATCATCAGCGTGGTCACCGGCGAGCGCCGCCATGCGGCGAGCCGTGTGCGCAGCTCGTCGGACGGGCCGACCAGCGAGATCGCCTCGGCGAGCTCGTCGGGCACGGCCGCGACGGCCTCGGCCTGGTGCCCGGCGAGCCAGAGGTCCTGGATCCTCTGCGCCGCCTCGCCGTGGCCGCTGCGCTCGACCATGCGCTTGTGGAAATTCTCTTCCTTCGAGCCCATGCCGCCGACGTAGAGTGCGATGTTGCGCTTCAACGGCAGCAGCGCGCGGGCGCGGTCGGACGAGAGCGCCATCTCGACGGTCGCGAGGATCTCGAAGCCGGGGCGCAGCGAGCGCAGCTGCTCCTCGAACACGTCGAAGCGCTGCGGCGGCATGAAGATGGGGAACCAGCCATCGAATTCGCGGATCGCGAGCTCGACGTTCTTCGGCCCCTCGGCGCCGAGGAACAGCGGGATGTGCTTGCGCAGCGGATGGGTGATGCTCGAGAGCGGCTTGCCGAGGCCGGTCGCGTCCTCACCGGCGTAGGGCAGGCGGTACTGCCGGCCCTCGAACGCCACCGGCGCCTCGCGCGCCACGACCTGGCGGAAGATCGCGAGCCACTCGCGTGTGCGCTCCAGCGGCCGGCGGAACGGCTGGCCGTACCAGCCCTCGACGACCTGCGGGCCAGAGACGCCGACGCCGAGGCAGAGGCGGCCGTTGGAGATGTGGTCCAGCGTCATGGCCGTGGTCGCCGCGCAGGTCGGCGTGCGCGCCGAGATCTGCATGATCGAGGTGCCGAGGCGGATGCGCTCGGTGCGCGCGGCGATCGCCGCGAGCGGCGTGAACACGTCCGAGCCGTAGGCCTCGGCCGTGCAGACGATGTCGAAGCCGAGCCGCTCGGCGATCACCGCCAGCTCGATGAAGCGGTCGATGGGCTTGCTGCCCCAGTAGCCGAGGTTCAGACCGAGTTTCATGCGGGAGTCTCCCGGACGGGCTCGCGCGGCAGCAGCAGCGCGCCGAGCGAGATCAGTGACAGTGCCGCACAGAATGCCAGCACCGGCACCGGCGTGTCCGTGGCGAAGAACCCCGTGGCCTGCACGGCCAGCGCCGCGATCGTCTGCTGGGCGAAGCCGAGCAGGCTCGAGGCCACCCCGGCGAGGCCCGGTGCGAGCCGCACTGCGGTCGCGCTGATGTGCGGCATGGCCAGACCTTGCGCGAATGCGAGCGGCAGCATCGGCGCGAACCACCAGACCGGCTGCACCAGGCCGGCCAGCACGAAGGACAGCGCCACCACGGCCGACACCGCCTGCAGGATCGTGCCGAAGCGCGCGGTGCGGGCCATGTCGATGGTGCGGGCACGCCGCGCGACGTACAGGTTGCCGAGGAAATAACCGCTGGAGAGCAGCATCACGTACAGGCCGAAGTCGGTCGCCGGCCGCTGCAGCATCTCCGCCATGACATAGGGCGCGGCGGCGAGGAACGCGAGGTAGACCGCATAGATCACGCCGGAGTCGATCGCGCAGACCATGAACATCGGCTTGCGCAGCACCTGCAGCGAGGAGCGCCAGAGCTGCGCATAGGTGACGTCGCTGTCGTGCAGCACGTGGGTCTCGGGCAGCCACCGCCAGACCACGACCCAGACGAGCAGCGACAGCCCGAGCAGCATCAGGAAGGGCGCATGCCAGCCGAGCGCCTCGGTGATCACGCCGCCGAGCCAGGGCGAGACCGTGGTGCCGATCATCATCGCCATGGTGACGTTGGCGAGCGCGCGCGGCAGGCGCCAGTCGTGGTAGAGATCGCCGAGCACGGCGCGCGCGACCGTGAAGGTCGCCGCGCAGCCGAGCGCCTGGACCACGCGCGCGAACAGCAGCACCTCGAGCGTCGGCGCCCAGGCCGCGATCGCGGCGCCGAGCGCGAATACCGCGAGCCCGCCGAGGATCAGCGGCCGGCGGCCGTAGCGGTCCGAGAGCGGACCCATGAAGGGGATGCCGATCGCGAACGCCAGCAGGAAGGCACTGACCACGCCCTGGGTCGCCGCGGTGCTGGCGTCGAAGTCGGCACGCACCGCGGGCAGCGCGGGCAGCAGCAGCAGCGAGGAGACCGGGCCCAAGGCGTTGCAGGCGCCGAGCAGCAGGATCAAGGCCCGGCCGCCGAGCGCCGGCTTCGTCCCGGGCAGGGGCCCGATCGCAGCTCGATGGCCGGGCCTGCCGTCGCTCACGCCGTCACGCCACCCACGCAGACGTACTTGATCTCGGTGTACTCCTCGATGCCGTACTTCGAGCCCTCGCGGCCGATGCCGGATTCCTTCCAGCCGCCGAAGGGCGCGACCTCGGAGGAGATCAGGCCGGAGTTGACGCCGACGATGCCGTACTCGAGCGCCTCCTGGACGCGCCAGCTGCGCGCGAGGTCCCGGGTGTAGAAATAGGCGGCGAGACCGAACTCGGTGTCGTTGGCCATGCGGATCGCCTCATCCTCGGTTTCGAAGCGGAACAGCGGTGCGACCGGACCGAAGGTCTCCTCCTTCGCGACCATCATCTGCGGCGTCACGCCGGTGAGTACGGTCGGCTCGTAGAAGTTGCCGCCGAGCGCGTGGCGCCTGCCGCCGTGCGCTACCTTCGCGCCCTTCGAGAGCGCGTCGCCGACGTGCTCCTCGACCTTGGCGAGCGCCTTGTCGTCGATCAGCGGGCCCTGCTCGGTGGGCCCTGCGAGGCCGTCGCCGATGCGCATCGCGGCCACGGCCTTCACGAGGCGCTTGGAGAACTCGTCGTAGACGCCGGCCTGCACGTACAGGCGGTTGGCACAGACGCAGGTCTGGCCGGTGTTGCGGAACTTGCTGGCCATGGCGCCCTGCACCGCCGCGTCGAGGTCGGCATCGTCGAAGACGATGAACGGCGCGTTGCCGCCGAGCTCGAGCGAGACCTTCTTGATCGTGCCGGCGCACTGCGCCATCAGCGTCTTGCCGATCTCGGTCGAGCCCGTGAAGCTGAGCTTCTTCACCAGCGGGTTCGAGGTGATCTCGCCGCCGACCGCGCGCGCGTCCCCGGTGATCACGTTGAACACGCCCGGCGGCATGCCGGCGCGCACCGCGAGCTCGGCGAGCGCGAGCGCCGAGTAGGGCGTCTGCATCGCGGGCTTGCAGACGAAGGTGCAGCCCGAGGCGAGCGCCGGGCCCGCCTTGCGCGTGATCATGGCCGCGGGAAAGTTCCACGGCGTGATCGCCGCGGCGACGCCGACCGGCTGGCGCAGCACGACCACGCGCGCATCGGCGCGGAAGGTCGGGATCACGTCGCCGTAGACGCGCTTGCCTTCTTCGGCGAACCACTCGACGAACGCGGCGGCATAGGCGATCTCGCCCTTCGACTCGGCGAGCGGCTTGCCCTGTTCGGCGGTCATGATGATCGCGAGGTCGTTCTGGTTCGCCATCATGAGGTCGAACCATCTGCGCAGGATGGCGCTGCGCTCCTTGGCGAGCTTCTTCGCCCAGGCGGGAAAGGCGCGGTTCGCGGCCTCGATGGCACGGCGCGTCTCGGCGGCGCCGGCGAGCGGCACGGTACCGAGCTGAGCGCCCGTGGCCGGATTCGTGACCGGCTTGGTGCGTGCGTCGTCGGCGTCGACCCACTGGCCGTCGATGTGGAGCTGCTGGCGCAGCAGGGTGGGGTCTTCGAGCTTCAGTGGGTTCATGGCGTCTTCCGGGATGTCGATGTGGATCGTGGAGGGCGTGGCCGGTGGGCACCGCGGCGGGCCGCGGTCGTGGTGTTCGTGGTCACTGCGGTCGCGTGGCGCGGATGGGGACCCTCAGCCGACGTGCTCGGCGAAGAACGCGAGCGTGCGCTCGAGTGCGAGCGCGGCGCTCGGCGCGTCGTAGTCGGGCCGCTCGTCGCAGTTGAAACCGTGGCCGGCCGGATAGGTGTGGACGATGCCGGAAGCGTGCGCAGCGCGGATTGCTTCGACGTCGCTCATCGGGATGTGCGAGTCGCGCTCGCCGATGTGGTACATGACCGGCTTTTTCGGCAGCGTATCGAGGTTCTGGGAGATGCGGCCGCCGTAGTAGGCGACGGCGCAGGAGACCGGCAGCTCGACCGCGGCGAAGTAGGCGCAGAGGCCGCCCCAGCAGAAGCCTACGATGCCGACCCTGCCCGCGTGGC